>CANCOG010000061.1 GCA_947379685.1 Flavipsychrobacter stenotrophus
TTGAGGTGGTGGGTGGCAGCGCGTATTTTGGCGGTTGTTTCCTGCAGGTCGAAAAGAGTACGACCACAGCTGGGGCAGGAGATATATTCTGTCTTGCTGATACGGGTACGGGTTGCCTGAAGTATGGAAAAGGCGGTGTTATTCAGGAATTGCTCATTGCTCTTTACGGCCAGGTAGGTACGGCCACTCACCTGCGTGTTCTTCATTACTGCCTTGCTGTTGTTGAGCCATATGCCGTCGCCCATCCCATCGAGGAATAAGCCGCCAGCTTCTGTTGCAAAATGTATCAATTGCTCATCAACGGTTGCATCTGTGCTGTCCACACGCAGTATGACGGGGCACGCAACGGTTTGCGTCATCATGGCGGAAAGGAAATTACGCACAGGCACAAACCCTCTGTTACTTTCGGAATAGGCAATAACGACGGTGTGGTTCTGCTGCTTTAAGCGATTCAGTAATTCCTGCGAATAGGTATCGGCATTCACCAGCACGAAATGCAGTTCATCTTCCGGCGCATTGCCTGCCATGCACTCCGCTTCTGTGAGTAATGGGTGGCACTTGCTTTTATCCTCTGCCGCAGCCCAAGTATCGATATTACAAATTACCTGCAGTGTTCCCGGCAGGGCAAAGCCCGGTAGCTTATCGCCTGTGTATACGTAATCAGCAGCACCATCGCTGATGTTCCATTTGTCGGAGGTTGCATTGTATACATAGCCGATGTGGGCCATATCTTCTACCGTTATTTCCTGCAACTGACTGATATCTGCCACAACAACAGGCACATTCGCAGCACCTATATGATGAACGGGATCGGTATGCCTGCGGTGGTATGCAAATGGATTGTAGGGCAATACGAGGCCACCGGCTGTAGGCGCAGCAGTCGCATATGCCTCTTCCCGGTGGTTGTATCTCTTCACTATATCCTTACACACAGGTATCTCAAATTCGGGGTCTTCGGTAAGTGATACACGTATGGTATCTCCGATTCCATCTTCCAGCAGGGTACATATACCTATAGCACTTTTTATACGGCCATCTTCACCGTCGCCGGCTTCGGTAACACCCAGGTGCAGCGGATAACATTCGCCAAATTCTTCGTCCATTTTTTGAACGAGTAACCTGTATGCCTCCACCATTACCAGCGGATTGCTGCTTTTCATACTGAGTATGATCTGGTGATAACTTTCGTACCGGGCAATCCGCAGGAATTCCATCGCGCTCTCTACCATGCCCATCGGGGTATCCCCGTAACGGC
Organism: Flavipsychrobacter stenotrophus; assembly: GCA_947379685.1. Classification (GTDB taxonomy): domain Bacteria; phylum Bacteroidota; class Bacteroidia; order Chitinophagales; family Chitinophagaceae; genus Flavipsychrobacter; species Flavipsychrobacter stenotropha_B. The sequence continues at coordinate 1,256 of CANCOG010000061.1, forward strand.
TCATGATTCGGTCGCTGAGCGAACCGTGATTGGTGCCGATACGCATGGCAGTGCCGTACTCCTTGCAAATTTTCACCAGGGGCGTAAACCGCTGGCGGATGTGGTCTATTTCCTCGGCATATTCTGCGTCGGTATATTCTATAAAATCGAACTTCTTTTTATCGACGTAGTTACCAGGGTTGACCCTTACTTTCTCTATAATGCGGGCAGCAATTTCAGCCGCATTGGGAGTAAAGTGGATATCGGCAATAATGGGTGTGTCATATCCTCGCGCCCTTATCTCTTTTTTAATATTGAGGAGGTTTTCTGCTTCATTCTTACTGGGAGCAGTAATGCGAATCAGCTCGGCACCGGCTTCTATGCAACGTATGCTTTGCGCCACGGTGGCAGCAGTATCCATGGTGTCGGTTGTGGTCATGGTTTGGATACGGATGGCGTGGCCATTCCCCAATAACAATCCACCAACTTTTACCTCGCGTGTAGGCAGGCGCTTAAAGCCCGCGGGTGACATACAATACTGATGCAGCATAGGAGCAAAGTTATATGAATTAAGCTGTGCTTAATATTAACGGTAGTGTGAAAGTCAAGTGAAAAATAAAGCCTGGTCTGAATGGCCTAACCACAAGGGGCACAAGGGATTTCACAAGGGTCACAAAAGGTTAACCTAAATAAGAGCACAAAGCCCGGTTGAATTATGCAAACTGACAATATCAAAAAGTACATTTATTAGTTAACTACAAATCGATCCCCAGCACATAATCATTCATAAAATAACCACGGCCGATGTCGATGTCTTCTTCTTTGAATTTCTTAAAGCCTGTCCTTTCATAAAAGGCAATGGCATTTGTGTTGTAAATATTGACGTTCAGTATCAGGCGGGTTGCGTTCCGGGCCTTTAGTTCGGTTTTAATGTGGTCCAGGACAAATTTACCGACTCCCCTGCCCTGCTGACCGGGCAGAATGTAGATTTTATTGAGTTTATATGTTGCCGGCTCAACCGGGGAGTATGAAGCAAAAGCCACAGGCTCATTACGCTGGTCAAAGCAAATAATATATTGCTGCCCACTTTCCATTTGCTGCTGCAACGATTCGGGAGTATAAAATTGCTCCAGCATGTAGGCTACCTGTTCCTCCCCAAGGATTGGTGTATAGGTCTGGGGCCAAACCTGCATATTCAGTGTTCTTATCTGGGGGATATCTGCTGGTGTGGCAATAGCGATTCGAAACATTGGGTTTTGTTTTTGCAGCCTATCATACCGAAAGGCGTATTTTAAAAAGAGTCCTCAAATCTAAGGAACAGTGACAACATCCGAAACATTTCAGCTGGCAGCCTGATATTTTATAAATGCCAAACGGCCGGGAAAGCCCGGCCGTTCAACTTATTCTATATGGTCATCGGGTAAACTACCCGGGACTATTTATTTTACTTCTTCGTACTCAGCATCTGCAACACCGCCGTCGTCATGACCTGCGTGCTGGTGTTCCTGACCTGGTGCACCACCCGGAGCGCCTTGTGTGCCCTTGTACATTTCTTCGCTTGCTGCCATCCATGCTGCATTCAGTTCTTCTTCAGCCTTGTCGATACCGTCAAGATCTTCAGATTTATGAGCAGTCTTTAATTTTTCCATGGCTGCTTCAATTACTGATTTTTTGTCAGCAGGAATCTTATCGCCATATTCTTTCAGTTGCTTTTCAGTATTGAACAACAAACCGTCAGCCTTGTTCAGTTTTTCAACGCGATCACGAACAATCTTGTCTGAATCTTCGTTGGCTTTCGCCTCGTTCTTCATACGTTCGATCTCTTCCTTGTTCAAACCGCTACCAGCTTCGATCCTGATATTCTGCTGTTTGCCGGTTCCCTTGTCCCTTGCAGTTACATGAAGGATACCATTCGCATCAATATCAAATACTACTTCAACCTGTGGTACACCACGTGGTGCCGGCGGAATTCCGTCGAGAATGAAACGACCGAGGTTTTTATTGTCCTTAGCCATTGGGCGCTCACCCTGCAGTACGTTAATTTCAACACTTGGCTGACTATCGCTTGCAGTAGAGAACACTTCACTCTTCTTGGTAGGGATAGTAGTGTTTGACTCGATCAAACGTGTCATTACACCACCCATTGTTTCGATACCCAAAGAAAGCGGAGTAACGTCGAGCAACAATACATCTTTTACTTCGCCGGTAAGTACACCACCCTGAATAGCTGCACCAATTGCAACAACTTCATCGGGGTTTACACCTTTATGTGGCTTTTTGCCAAAGAATTTTTCTACTACTTCCTGAACCTTAGGGATACGGGTAGAACCACCCACAAGGATAACTTCATCGATGTCGTTTGTAGTCATACCAGCATCTTTCAATGCTTTACGGCAAGGCTCCAGTGTACGCTCGATCAGGCTGTCGGCAAGTTGCTCGAACTTAGCACGGCTGATCTTTCGAACCAAATGCTTTGGTGCGCCATCAATTGCAGTAATGTAAGGCAGGTTAATTTCTGTTTCCTGAGAAGAAGAAAGTTCAACTTTCGCCTTTTCAGAAGCTTCCTTCAGGCGCTGCCATGCCATTGGGTCTTTACGCAGGTCAACTGCTTCTTCTTTCTTGAAATCTTCAGCTAACCAGTCCATGATCACCTTATCGAAATCATCACCACCAAGGTGTGTATCACCATTAGTTGATTTTACTTCGAAGATGCCATCACCGAGTTCCAAAACGGAAACGTCGAATGTACCACCACCAAGGTCAAACACCGCGATCTTGCTGTCTTTGTGTTGTTTGTCAAGGCCATACGCCAGCGCTGCTGCTGTAGGCTCGTTGATGATACGGCGAACAGTAAGTCCGGCGATCTCACCAGCTTCCTTAGTTGCCTGGCGCTGAGCATCGTTAAAGTAAGCCGGTACAGTGATAACTGCTTCCTTTACTTCATGTCCGAGAAAATCTTCAGCAGTTTTCTTCATTTTCTGAAGGATCATTGCTGACAATTCCTGCGGAGTATACAAACGACCGTCGATGTCCACACGTGGAGTATTGTTGTCGCCCTTTGTCACTTTATAGTTAAAGTGAGAAATTTCGTTGGTCACCTCGTCAAAACGGCGGCCCATAAAACGCTTAATAGACTGAATGGTGTTCAGTGGGTTGGTAATAGCCTGACGCTTTGCAGGGTCACCTACCTTACGCTCTCCATTCTTTAAGAAAGCAACTACCGACGGCGTCGTGCGGCGGCCTTCATCATTTGCTATTACCACTGGTTCGTTGCCTTCCATTACAGATACGCACGAATTGGTGGTTCCTAAATCTATTCCGATAATTTTTGCCATAACAATTCTAATTTATATTTTTTGTAGTTTGTTTCAGTTGTTTCCTACTTATCATCAATCTATATGCCACAACATTTCCACTGTTAATATGGCAGAATCAGTGACAATAACAACACAGAAATGTCATACCAACAGTTCATTTCGTCATGTAAAAGGCAGAAGCTGGCAATGTTATGGCAGCCAGATAACCCAAAAAGTGCACTATCACCTCAGGAAAACGGCCAACAATTGCTAGCCGAGCGACATAAATTCACCAAAACAAAAAGCCACCACTCCGTAAAAACCGGGTGGTGGCGGAATATTAGCAAAAACGATTATCAATGATATACTGTACCTACGATCCTGCATTGCGATACCAGAGAGCTAACTTGCAAGGCGGCAATTGATTTTGACGACATGGTGACTGGCCCGGATCTCATTGCTTTGGATGTGTACAAGCCAAGCACGTTCTTTCCCTTTATGTTCGTAAATGTTGGTTGAATTTCATTTCCAGTGAGGCCAGTGCCCTGTAATGCCTGCACATTAATATAAGTGCTGAATGCAGCTGTACCCAAGTAAACGGATAACTGACAGCGATCCATTAACCTTACCGTAAAATTGTCAGCTGGTTTACCCAAGCCAACATTGATAGCATTATAAATATCAAGGTCTTTTACTGCGAAATTAATATAGGAGATATTTGATGTGCCGGACACCTCTCCATATCCGAGGTCAAAATCGTAATACTTTTTGGTTTTTACCCCAGTTGAAATATTTGAATCGGACCAGTTAAAACGTAGTACAGCCTGTGTAATTGCAACAGGTGAGTTTCTCCCTTCGAAATAGAAATCGGAAGGAGCTGTGTACAGGCCCGAAAAATTAACCTTTGAATTTGGCTGCGTGCTGGTAAATTCCATGGTAGGCGCATTAGCGGTAGTATCGTCTATGATAAACAGCTGAAAAACGCTCTTATTTTTATCATCAATTACTGGCGCATCAGCCGAGTCAACCTCACCCGTAGCTGAATTATTTACGATGATCCGGTATATATAGTTGGGGTCCAGATCGTTTGTAAACTTATAGGCATAATTAGGCGCATCAAAGAAAGCACCAGATTGTTTTGGATATCCTTCTGTATTCAGGTCAACCCTGCTGAGATGAATAGTATCAAAAACATTAGTGTCGTGAATAGATATTCGCTTGATTCGAACATTTATGTTGTTAAAAAAACTGGAATCAGCTGTTTTCGCCATTGTAAGTGCACTCTTATTGTCGTCAAGAAATGCCTTTTGCACTCTCACGTAGTGGGCAGTATCGGCCCTGTCCAGCAGACCGTAAATAACTGTAATGTTTTTGTAGGGTGCGGCTACGTTAAATTTTTCCGAGCAGGAAGGGAAAACGCTCAAAGCGATAAGCGCCAACAATGGCAGAATAAACTTCTTCATGTACAATTTAAAGTATAAAGGCTGACAAAAGTAAGTGTTTAAGTGATAACTTGATGGAATGATTAGTTAATAAGTTGACAAGAAAAAGGCGCAATTATTTATATTCGAATTACCAGACATAAACCTGACGTACTTAGTAGCAAAATTAGGGGGCACGCCTAAATAGAAAACACCCGGCATTAGGCCGGGTGTAATCAAAAAGCTGGCAAATATTATTAATATCTGAGACCAAAGAACTTACAATCATAGTTGACTGTATCATACTGAACATGGTATGAAAGGTGCAATGAATCATTGCTTATCTTTCCAAAGCCAGCGTAGGTAATACTGTTATTATTTCCGTTAAAAGTAAAAGAATCTATAGCAGCCATATTGCAAATAGCGCTGTCATCATTACTACCGAGAATATTTTTCATAGTCATCTGCAATTTGTTTGCAGGTACAACCAGGAACCTAATGGAATATTGCCTGTGGCCTTCAATGCCGCAGCTATCTCCGCCATTAAAATTTGCAATGAATTTGGTTCTGCTCAATACTTCGCACCTGCTGCCTTCAAAACCAGTGGCACAAGTACAGCTCCCCCTGTCACAGGCTCCACCGTTCATACAAACTACGTTATTACAATGATCCTTGGTACAAGCAGTGTAAGTAACAGCAAAAAAAGTACCCAATGTTAAAAATGCAGTAACTAATATGTTGCGCAAAACTTTCATAAACAGAATTTGAATCAGCTAAAGTATTGATTTTTTCTTCAAAAATATAATCCCTTCAAGAATTTTTACACCAAATGTCCCATTTAGATGATTTTTTGCTTGAAACGGCACTGAGGGTGTAATTAAAAATTAATAGCAGAGCCAACATTACAGTAAACAGCAATATCTTTTCACTTTAACGAATACTCCATCCGGCCAACAAAAAACCACCACAAGCCATCATGAACTTACTTGGTGTCGTAAGCCCACTTAATATATATAGAGCCCCACGTAAATCCACCGCCAAAGGCTGCCAGAATAATGTTATCGCCCTTGTTGAGTTGCTTTTCCCATTCCCAAAGGCAAAGCGGCAATGTACCATTGGTTGTATTACCATATCGCTCAATATTGACCATCACTTTTTCAGCAGGCAACTTCATACGCTCGCCAGTTGCTGTGATGATCCTCTTATTAGCCTGATGGGGAACAAGCCAGGAAATATCATCGGAGGTAAGGTTATTGCGCTCCATTATTTCGGCCGCAACATCTGCCATATTCTTTACAGCGAATTTAAATACCGATTGGCCTTCCTGGTATACATAATGTTCTTTATTCATTACTGTTTCCAGGGTTGCTGGCTTTACAGATCCGCCAGCCTTTTGGTGAAGGAATACCCTTCCCTTTCCATCAGTTCGCAAAATAGAATCCAGAATTCCAAAGCCTTCCGTATCAGGTTCCAGCAAAACACAACCTGCGCCATCTCCAAAAATAATTGAAGTAGCACGGTCTTCATAGTTCATAATTGAACTCATCTTATCCACACCTATAACTAATACCTTTTTATGCCTGCCGGTCTCAATGAACTGAGCACCTGTAGTAAGGGCAAAAATGAACCCACTGCAAGCCGCATTTACATCATACCCCCAGGCGTTGGTCAAACCAGCTTTATCGCAAATTACGTTTGCCGTTGCCGGGAACTGCATATCAGGAGTAGTAGTCGCACAAATTACCAGTTCTATATCGAGTGGGCTAATCCCTCTTTTTGAAAGCAGATCGCTAATAGCACCTACAGCCATATCGCTGCTGCCCTTACCTTCTCCTTTTAATATACGTCTTTCTTTTATTCCGGTCCTTGTCTGTATCCACTCATCAGTAGTGTCCATCATGGTTTCCAGTTCCGCATTGGTTAACCTGTATTCAGGAACGTAACCACCAACAGCCGTGATAGCAGCATGAATTTTCTGCATTAATTAGTATTTAGAGGCCCAAAAGTAATTCAAAAGCAAGAAACGTAGTAGTTAAAAGTCAAACGGTATTTCTAATACCAGGCCTAACCCAATAAAACTGCGCTATATACAATTTGAATTATTAAGGGGAATGAACAAAAAACGACAATAATTTGGTCCAAACCACGAGGTTTACATGGACATACCACCGCACACACTCAGCACCTGCCCTGTAATATATGCACTCATATCACTGGCCAGGAACAAAGCAGCGTTCGCGACATCCTCGGTTTTACCAAAACGGCCCAGCGGTATCTTCTCGAACCATTTTTCTGCGCCACCATCTTTCAGGTAGTGCGTCATATCTGTTTCTACGAAACCGGGCGCAATGGCATTGCAGCGAATATTTCTGCTTCCTGTTTCAGCGGCCATGCTCTTGGTGAACCCAATAATGCCCGCTTTTGACGCAGCGTAAGCACTTTGCCCGGCATTCCCCTTAACACCAACTACAGAGCTGAGGTTAATAATGCTGCCCGAACGACTCTTCATCATTGGCTTGATCACCTGGCGGGTGAGGTTATATACACTTTTCAGGTTGGCCTGCATTACACTATCCCATTGTTCAGGGGTAAGGCGCAGTAACAGGTTGTCCTTGCTGATGCCAGCATTGTTCACACATATATCTATTGTACCAAAGTCGCGGAGCACGTCAGCAGCCAGCTGCTCAGCGGCTTTATAGTCTCCCGCATCACTCTTATATCCTATGGCCTTAATACCCATAGCTCCAAGGCGCACTTCCAGTGCTTTCGCCTTTTCATCAGACGACAAATATGTAAAAGCGATATTCGCCCCATTTTCAGCAAATTTCTCTGCAATAGCTTCCCCGATCCCACGGCTTGCACCGGTAATCAATGCGACTTTATTTTCAAGCAATTTCATTAGACAAATAGTTTGGTGCGCTAAAGTAGTGATTGAACAGGAAAGCGAAAAGAAAAACAAGATGTTGATAGAAAGACCATCCCAAAAGAAACCATTAAACTACCCTTACAGTTTCAATTTTTAGGATACCGCTTTCAAGCATAGATCAACCAGTGAAAAAGTTCACCGCAAAGAAGAATTCAGGCATTTGCGGAGTGTATTTTTCTGCCTTTTTCATACCTTTATCAAAACTGCCCGAAACCTCGTTTTTAGCAATTTTAGCGCTCAATTAACGACCGTTTAACAAAAATAAGGACTATTTTTGTTAAACGGTCGTTAATCAGGCCTGTGAATATGTGGATAATTAAAGTTTTTTGCTATCATTGTTCTATAATTTGAATTCTTATGCCGTCAAAGAAACATCAGTCAGCCATCGAAAGCAACAATGCGTTCATGGTAAAAATGGAAGATCTGGTAAAGGAGATTATCATTCAAAACAACATTCCTTATTACAGGATCGAGTCAAGAATGGATCACCAGCATACCGAATCCGGTGAGAATATCTACATGCCAATAGTAAGGGTAATTACTTATTTTGAAGATTCTGTCAGTAAGATCTCGGAAATTATTTGTTCCGAGTTTGAAGTTATAAATGAGCGTTCAACTGACAAGAAAAAGGTGCGTCTGGATAGTTTCTCTTACAAGCACATTCAATACGTTGCTGCATTAAAACCTGCAAGACAGGAACTTATAGAATACCGCAGGTCTGGCGACAAACAATTTGAAGTTCAGGTTTGCTCTATGCTTCAGGATGCATGGGCAGGTATTGAAAAAGAACTAGGCTACGACAATGCCACTTTCCCCGAGGAAATGAAACGTGACTTTTATCGCGTTGGCGCCCTTTTAGAAATGGCCGACCTTGAGTTTCTTAAAATACGAAGCCAGCTGAGTTCTCAAATGGGCTTGCTTGATCAGAACGAGGAAACAGAAGATCAGATAGAATCAGTTGAAGAGGTTGCAATGCGGAAACTGCAGGAAGCGGAATTGAATGACACTGAAGAAGAAGACGAATCAATAGATGACGAAAACGAGGAAGTAACCGAAGAACAACCGTTGCAACAACCTTACTTCGGTCAATATGGCATGCCTCCTGAATATATGAATGGCTATCCTATGAACGGAATGCCAATGCACCCATACTATCAGCAGCAGTATATGAACGGCGCCAATGGCATGCCAAACGGCTTTATGCCGCCGCAACCGATCTTCAATAATGGAGTATTCCAGGGATATATGCCAATGCAGAACGGTTACCTGCCAGGGCAACCTTTTATGCCAGGACAGCCGATGCCGGGACAACCTTTTTATCCACAGCAGCCCGGACAGCCTACGGCTCCTCAGACACCACAATCTGAGCAAAAAGCTCCGGGAACCAAGCAACCTAAATCAGAACCTAAAAAAAGTAACGCTGCTAAGAAGCCAGTAGTAGAAACATCTGAGGCCAAAGCAACTGAAATAGCAGAAGCTAAAGCATTTGAAATTCCAGAAGTTAAGGCCGAAGTAAAAGAAACACAAATACCCGTAGCTAAAATTGAAGAGGTTGCAGTTGAACCTCAGGTGGAAGCTCAACGGGAGCCAATTGCTGAGGAGCAGGCAGCACCAGTAAATGGTGCCAAAGTTCAGCCAGAAGTGAATGGAGTAGCAAACGGGCAGACTAATGGCATCTCGCTTGAGACCATTGATATGAATGTGAGCAAGCCAAATTCACTGGCGTTGAACATAAATACCGTTGACCAGGTAAATGGAGTAGAGAACGGACTAATGCCAGAAATGGTTAATGGTTCTCCTTCTGCTATGCCATTAACCGCCACCGAAAAAGGAATTGAGCCAGTTGCTACCAGCAATACTCCTTCTGAAAACGTTGCCCTGAATATCGACAAAGTCGAAACATTCAATATGAATGTAAACGGGGTAATTGAAACAAGGACTGAAATCATCATTGATAAAAATGCCAAGGACGAAAGTATTCCGTTCTACGACAGAGATCCAATACCTGTAAAGTCAAATGTGCTTGATGAAAACGCACCAATGACTGATTCCATGCTGAAAGAGTATGTAAACAACAGCAAATTAGTGAAGGACGTTGATGCGGAGGTTGCCCGCCGTTCAGGGGCTTCTTTGAACGCGGAAGTTGATGTTGAAGGAGATGTTGAAAGATTGAAATTCCTGAAAGTATATACTCTCAAACAATTGCATGAAAGGATTCAGGATAACAAAAACGATATCATCGCTTTTGCTGAAAAATGGATCGGTTCTGACAACGGAGGTTCTTTCGATTCAGGAATCTGTTTGTTCTACCTGGAATACTTGCTGGTTGGCAAACGCAATGACCCTGCTTTTGCAGTTGAGTATGTATTGAAGTTTATCTCTGATAACGATTACAGTGCGCGCTTCATTATCCCAACCTACAATTCCATAAGTAAGAGTGATAAGCCAATCGGTGCTCACCTTACACTGAAATAAAATTGTAACCGACAATAGTTTTTAAAATCCCTTACCACACGGTGAGGGATTTTTTTTGTTGTATGCTTGAGTGAAACTTCTATTGCCGAACGGCTGCCGTTTTAGGGTACGAAAACCTTTTTCGCTCCTCTGCGCTTAAAATACTTGAACACTTCAAACCCAGAAACTGCGACAAATGCGGCACTCAGGCATATCAAAAGATGTGCAATACTCAATGGAGCAAGCTTGAAAAACGTAGCTGCCAATGGCAGGTACAACATCCCCGCCAGCAAGGAAAGAGTGAGCAAGATCATACCTGAAAACAGGTAATTCTTGTTCTTAAAAGAACTCCAGACCGGGTAATGGAATGATCGGTTTACCAACGACAGAAAAACATTGGAGAGTATTAATGTTGTAAACACCAGGGAACGCGTGGTGTATTCGGTGGCCCCCTGATAAATTGCCCACTGATATACCAGCAAAATAGCTATAGTTATAGCAATACCCTGCAGAATACTTATAGCAAGTTCCCTCATTTTAAAAAAGGTACTGGTCATGGCACGGGGAGCCTTACTCATGGCATTTTTTTCCAGCGGCTCATTCTCATATACAACCGAGCAGGTTGGCCCCATAACCATCTCCAGAAAAATAACATGTATGGGTCCGAAAATAACGGGATACTTCCAACCGAAAATGGAAGGAATAGCTACCGTAAGTATGATGGGAATATGGATGGAAATGATGTACTGAATGGCTTTCTTAAGGTTCGCATAAATCTTGCGCCCCATGGCAACGGCATCTACCATCTTTCCAAAATCGTCATCAGTCAGCACCAGCGAAGAAGCCTGCTTAGCAACTTCAGACCCTCTTTTGCCCATGGCAATTCCAATGTGTGCGGCTTTTAAAGCTGGGCCGTCATTAACGCCATCGCCGGTCATTCCCACTATCTGTCCCTGCCGTTTCAGACTTTCTATTATTCTAAGTTTAAGATCCGGGAACATGCGGGCAAAAATATTCTTCCCGATCACCGCACGGTCAAATTCCGCGTCGTCAAGTTCCAGTAGCTCCTTGCTGGAAATGGAATCGCTATAACCATCGAATTGAGCCTGCTTTGCAATTGCTACTGCTGTCTCCAGGTTATCGCCGGTAATGATCTTAACTTTTATCCCTGCCTGACTGAGTGCTTTGAAAACCAGGTCAATATCTTTCTTTGGCGGATCATAAAAGGCAACCAAGCCTAAAAAATTACACCGCAATTCCTGTTGTGTTTCCGGATAGTTGGTGCCGTCAAAATCAATTGAAGCAACACCCAGTACACGTAGACCATCTTTGCCAAAACCAGCGATAATTTCATGTATTCTTTCTATCTGCTTGTCAGTTAGGCCCGATTGCCTGATAATAGCCTCAGGGGCACCCTTGCAGGCAATTATCCTTTGTCCCGCACCATTCTCAAACAAATGAGTCATCATAGGCGGAGTGCCGCTTAATGGATACTCATGTATCATATGGTAATCAGCCCTTTCGTCTACAGGGGCATTCTCTCCGTATACATTATGCAAAGCTTGTTCCATAGGGTCAAACGGAACGGTTTCGCTCGACCACATTGCAGCCGCAATTATAGCCTGCAAATCATCGTTTTGCCATTGCTCTTTATTATAGATCTGATCTGTCTTTAAGTCATAAAGTTGAAACAACTCCATTTTATTTTCTGTGATCGTCCCTGTTTTATCGGTACATAAAACGGTTGCTGAACCCAAGGCTTCTACGGTACTGGAATGTTTTACGATAATTCCTTTCTTCATCAGGCGCCAGGCACCCAGTGCCATAAACGAAGCGAAGGCTACGGGTATTTCTTCAGGCAGTACAGACATGGCTATGGTAAGTCCCTTTAGCAGGCTGTCCAAAATATTGCCATACCGTATATAGTTGATGAGCCAAATCAGCAGAAAGATAATTCCCCCTGCAAACGCCATTTTTTTCACAAATGAACCTATCTGTAATTGCAGTGGGGTTTTCTCGGTTTCGATGCTTTCTATTGACGCGCCAATACGCCCTAATTTCGATTGCGAACCAATTGCGGTAACTTCAAAAACGCTTTGCCCTGAAACAACCAGCGTACCGCTAAAAACAAGAGTATTTTCACCTGTCAACTCTTTTGTGATGCTAAAAGCTTCGCCCGTAAGAATCGACTCATTCACAGAAAAATCGTTACACTGCTTTAACGTCCCATCAGCTGGAATAAGTTCTCCTTCCGAAGCAACAACATAATCACCAACTACAATTTCCTCTGAAAGCACTTTAACCAACCGGTTCCCCCTGATAACTGTAGCGTGGGGTTGTGTAAATTCTTCCAAAGCCTTCAGTGCCCTTTTGCTCCGGTTGTCCTGATACAATGAGATAGCCGAAACCAAAACAATTGCCCCCAGCATAAACCACGCTTCCTGGAACTGTCCCAAAGAAAAGTAGATGACACTGCAAGCTACCAGCAACAAAAACATGGGCTCAAGTACCGCATCCTTGAGCGAATGCCAAACTGATGTATTTGTTTTTTGTGTAAGGCAATTAATCCCGGATTTCTGCCTCGAAACGATGACTTCATCATCATTAATTCCGGTAAACGGGTAAGGATTTACATCATTCATATCGGGGTGCCGGCAGTGATTTTTGTTTATTGA
>CANCOG010000062.1 GCA_947379685.1 Flavipsychrobacter stenotrophus
TCTCCGTATCGTCTTCTCAGACTTACAATGAGGGCAGGGCAAAGAACCTTTTCTACTCTGCTCAAGCTGGGTGCCTAATTCATTAATAAGGCCATCCCGACCTTCCCACCCAGCTTCAAGAACAGATAGTGTACGCTCCTTTTCAATAAAAGGCATTTGGCGAAACATCTCCAGAACTTCCATGTGTGTCATGTGTCAAAGAAAAGAAATCTAAACTAGAATTACGCCGGATTAATGCAATAGATTTTCAAACCGCCTATTCTGAACTATAAAGCACCCTGCACAAATTTGATAAAATCATCACCCGACGCTACGATGGGGTTACAGGATCTAACTATATGGGGCTGGTTGCACAATTGTTCGCAATTGGCCATCTGACAGAAGAACACCTGGACGGGCTATCGGAGGATGTATTGAACAGGATCTTGTTATTTAAGCAACTTTCAGACAAGAACTAAAACGCACTACTACAACCCTGCATAATAATCGTACCCTTGCTCTGCCCAATAGTCGCGGGGTTTTGAGTTACTGAAGTACATTATACCGATGCGTTTTATATGCTTAATGCCATATTTCACCGGAATAATTAAGCGGAGCGGTGCGCCCTGATTTTTAGGTAGGAGCTTCCCATTCATTTCATAACAGAGTAATGTCTGGGGTTGCATGATACTGGGCATATCGACGCCTACATAGTACTTTTCATCGGGAGTGAACATACCTACATAACTCATTGCCGACTGAGGTGCCAGGTTGTATTTTTTCAAAAAATCACTGAAGCGTACACCGCCCCACCAGGTCACTTCACTCCAGCCCTCCACACATTTAAAATCAAAAACCACTTCCGTTTTGGGCAGCGCCTTAATGTCGTCTATCGTCAATACCAGGGTATCGCCCGGCTTTCGGGCTACCTTTAGTTTCCAGGTTGAAGGGTCGAAAGTATCGTCCATCCCTGCATCTCCGTTTACCCTTACTTTCTTTACAGCATCGCCTTTTGCATAGGCCTTTGTTGGCCTACCTGCGCTATAGAAGCGGCTGAACAAACCTTCATTCATGGTGAATGTCTTCCGAAAAATGGGCTGCACATTATCAGCGGTCTGTGCCTGGTGTGCCAGCAGGTACCACCCACCAAAAATCACTGCCAGCAAAGAAAAATAAACCAGAAACGACATTCGTGTTTTTCGCGAAATGTCTTTTTCATCCATTAATTCTTCCTGATATTCAGCTCTCATCGTCAATAATTTGTCTAAATGCACCTATTTTATGTCGACGCACTATTCATCATCCCGGCTGCGTTTAGGCACCTCGGGTTTATGAATTTCGCGATCGGGTATCTCTGGCTCGTGAAGCTCACGATCAGGTATTTCGGGCTTATGAATATCCTTTTCGGGCACCTCGGGTTGGTGGATTTCCTTGTCGGGAATTTCCGGCTCATGAATTTCTTGCTCCGCTATTCCTGCCTGCGTTATTTTTATTTCCTGCTCTTTCATGTCGTTATTAAATGTACTTGCTTTTTGGGGTACAAGTTCAAACCCGGTCACCATCGCCCGGTAATTATTCCAGCCAGCCATTATAACTTGTACAACATGCACGAGGAAAAATAAAACATAGCCAATTGTTAATCCAAAGTGGATGATCCTCGCCAACTCATAGCCTCCGCAAAGAGCACACAACCACCCCAATTGCACGGGCTTGTAAATAGCAAGACCTGTAACCAGCGAACCAAATCCCATAAAAATGATGCCTGAGTACGCAATTCGTTGTGCTGCATTGTATTTTACCTGAGGAGGAAGCCCTTTGCGGATATGCAGATCGTGTAACACCACTAAGAACGCTTCTTTCCAGGAACGCCGGTCGGGTAAAATTAGCCGCCACTCGCCGGAAAAAATCGTGTATGAAACATACAAAAATCCGTTAAGGAAGAAAAACCACATGAAGAAAAAATGGAAAGCCATTCCCTGCGCCAGCTTGAATGGCACGTGCAGCGTATCATAAAACGACTGAGGGAAAAATTTTAAAAGCGTAGTATCCCCCCAACCCAATCTGTAAACATCATTCGCCCAATAGATCAACAGCCCACTCCATATCATTATGGAGAGCACAGGGAAATTGATCCAGTGAAACCAACGAATAGCAAGAGGGTGTTTTTTAATTATTTTAGGCATGGAAGTTGAAGCTGGTTTTCACCATTGATTATAAATGTACGGTAAAAAGCAGTTAAGGGATTCACCGGATTTAAAAATTAATCTGCAATGCGTTAATTCACTCTTTTAATATTAATCCGCCATTGTCGCAAGCAAACAAACCTCTCTTCAACATTGTCAGTTCAGAACATTATCTTTGCGGCCTTATGAGTAAGGAAATTGTTGTAAGTGGTATTCGCTCCACGGGGCATCTGCATTTGGGGAACTATTTTGGTGCTATCCAGCATTATATAAAAATGCAGGATGCCTATAATTGCTACTTTTTTGTGGCCGACTATCATTCGCTGACTACGCATCCCGACCCAAAGGATCTCAAATCGAGTGTTTTCCGGGTATTGGCTGAAAATATTGCCAGTGGTCTGGATCCGGAAAAAGTAGCTTTATATGCACAAAGCGATGTGCCTGAAATACCCGAATTGTACCTGATGCTAAATATGCTGGTCTATAAAGGCGAGCTGGAGAAAGTACCGACCTTTAAAGATAAGGTGCGTCAGCAACCCGAAAATGTAAATGCCGGCTTACTCACCTACCCGGTTTTGATGGCAGCCGACATACTTATACACAGGGCGGTTAAGGTACCGGTGGGCAAGGATCAGGAGCAGCACCTGGAAATGGCGCGAAATTTTGCAGCTCGTTTCAACAGCAGGTATGGCGATTTCTTCCCGGAACCACAGGTATTTCGTTTCAGCGATGAAACCGTGAAGATCCTGAGCCTGGACGGAAATGGCAAAATGAGCAAGAGCGAAAATGTAAACGCAACTATTTACCTTAGCGATGATGACGATACCATCCGCAAGAAAATAATGAAGGCAAAAACAGACCAGGGACCCACTGAGCCCAACATGGTAATGCCCGATTATATACAGAACCTATTCTCCCTGATGCAAATGGTTTCTGCACCAGATGTTACTGCCACACACCGGGATAACTATAACAATTGCGTGATTCGTTACGGTGACTTTAAAAAACAGCTAGCTGAGGACATGGCGGCGTTTGTAAAGCCCATTCGCGAGCATGCTACTGAACTACAGAAAGACCATGATTCACTGAGGAAAATTTTGAAACTTGGTGCTGAAAAAGCGCGCGCAAGTGCCTCGGTAAATATTGAAGGGGCAAGGAAACTGATAGGCATTAATTATTATTGATTTACAGTTCTAAATACCTGTATAAAAAAGCACCGCAGCCTTACTGCGGTGCTTTTTTATACCAAATGATATAAATTGAAAAAAGTATTGTGCTTCAAAAACGGACAGACTACCGCACCAACGTTACGTTTCCCTTTAAGGTTGTCATTTGCCCTTTATCATCTGCGTACAGGAGTACCCAGTTATACACCCCTAAATCTTGTAGCTGGCCCTTATAAGTTCCGTCCCAGCCTGTGGTACCGTTATAAATCTGGTTGCCATAGCGGTTAAATACCCGCAGGTATCTAATATCGCAATGACCAATGGACTCTGGCTTAAAAACATCATTGAGCTGATCTCCATTGGGAGAAAAAGCATTGGGCATCTTTATCTCGGAATGATCGAGTACTGTAACCTGAACGGTATCCTGTGCAGTGCATCCTGTTGCAGTTTTTACAGTTACAACGTATTTAAACACCCCCGGAGCCGAAAACAACACCGTCGGGTCAGCAATGGTGGAATCACTTAGGCTAGTAGGTCCGGTCCAATTGTATTGAATACCGCCTGTAGCGTGAAACTGAGCACTGCCCCCCATAATAGTTATTACATCACCTCCTCCAGATACAGGAACCTTACCTGTACAGGAATTTACGACAATCTGGAACTGTAACAGTGTCTTGTTGATGGCCACACCACTTCTCCACTCAATACAGTTAATGGCCACCATAAATGTTCCTATCCTATCGGGAATGCAACTTATAGTCCCGGTTTTTGGGTCAAGTGACATTCCAACTGCAATGCCCATTGGGTTACTTAACGAAGCAGGCGAATGGTATTTTATGGAATCGTAAGGAGGCGAAACTGGGAATGGTTTAATGTCAGCTGTTGACCCGCCATTCAGGGAATTCGCGAAAGCATAACTGATAGAATCCCCATTGGTATCAATCGCAGGGATATCGAATTGCAACAACTTATTGATGCAAGCAATATGCTGAGGGAATTTTAAAAATCTAATACTGGAATTGGTAATCGGAGGTATTTCGCATAATAGGGTCATCCCCTGATTGGTTGGGTCAATGAGATTGAAATTTGCCGCCGACAGGCAGCAACGCTGATAGCTCACTATGTAACTTTCTGTGCTGCTTGCGGGCAAAGAAAAATTGGCAACAAACACCTTTTGTATTAAGCAAGTGGGCAACGACCCCGCATAACATGGATCGTAAGCGCTTAAGGGGACAGCAATTGACATGGTCGGGGAGAACCGCAGGCTTGTATCGAAGGCAACCAACGCCTTATTTGACGATTTATAAACTGCCAGAAAAGCGGGGTTATCCTCGTCAATGGCATTCGGTTGTCCGTTCTGGCAATCTTCATACAACGTCAATGTCACTTCATAATTATTTTGACCACCTGCCGTGCCCACGTACCTATACGTCATGGAACCGCCCGCAAGATGCGATGCCCGGGCATTGGTAACAACGAAGAGACCAGAAATGATGGAAATGATCAAAAAGCAATTGAGTATTTTTTTCATAATAGGCTGCAATTCGTTAATGACAAAATGTTTAACAGAAACGAAATTATTGCAAATTTATTATGCTTAGCCTAATTGACGGGACATTGTTACCCTCCAATCATAACATTTAATGCTCCCAGTACTATTTGACCACCGTGCGCAGTGGAATCGCCCATTCGTGCTGCCGGCATTCCGCTAATCATGACACTCGATGACCCTTTAACGATAACGTCTGGCGGGCCGACACATACCAGCATATCGCCTACCCTTGCTGCTGGCAATCCACCTATGAGTACGGTCGGCGCACCGGGGCCTGTTATAGGCCCTCCCACGTGGGGAATGGGGACCGGTGCAGGAGTCTGCATCGGGCAGGTGTGCATATCAGTCAATCTCGCTGCTGGAGGCATAAAAAATAAATTTAGTTGATCATTACCATAGCACCCTTCAATGTAAGCTGCATTCCACCCTGTACAGTAGCCTGCGTGCCTCCCTGGGCGTCGAATTCCATATCGGCATTTTCTTTTATATTCACCCCCTTCACCTGTACATCGCCTCCTGAAGCAGTTGTAGAAACCCCCTGAGGCCCCGTAATGGTCACTTTCCCGGCAGCATCCAGCTCAATATCTTTAGCACTTTTAATTACAATACCTGCTGACGACATAACTATGCTATTATTGTTGTCATCCTGAAGGGTGATCTTTTTTTCCTTATCACTAAGTATAAAGGTATTCTTATCCGGCGTACAGATGGTTAACACCTTGTTTTCATCGTCGAACTGAATGTAGATACCTGATTTAGAGGCTATTGCCTTAAGCGCATTATTCTCGGTTGGCGTAAGCCCGGTGTAAGGTTGAATTTTAGAACTGCTGTACAGGCTTCCCAGAATAACCGGGTAACGCGGGTCTTCACCCAGAAAACCCAATACAACCTCATCGCCAACCTCAGGCATAAAAAACGCACCCGCACCTGAAGTAGAATAGAAATTGGAAAGCCTGGCCCAAATTCCGGCACCGTTCTGATCGAACATAGGCACATCGACTAATATCCTGAATTGACCATCCGGATCATCGAACATTTTCTTAACAGTACCATTGAACAGTCCGCGCGCACCAGGTAACAGCCCCGCGGCCGGAGGCGCCATCACATCCGGCTGCTGTGTGAACCATTGCGGAGAAAGGCCCAGAGCAACCTCCGTAATCCAATTGCCATCTTCAATAACATGGGTTACCCCTGACACCAGGTGTTTACCGCTGAACCTATCGCCCAAGCCTTCTAATGTAATATAGTTGGCCGGCTCCAACAGGTTTGTGCCTTGAAATTTTGCTTCGCCTTGAATTTTTGCGTATTCGCTTCTGATCATCTGAGCCTTAGACCATTCCGTCAAGTCGTCGGACGGCAAACTTGCTGCAGTTTGCAATTGGTAATTATCAAGGTTGACAACTCCTGATAGTGTCTTTGAGGTCAGATTTCCCGCGCCTGGAACATCGTTTGTGGCCTCACCCGAAATAACAGCCTGCGTTTTATAATCCCATACCGAGGCCCTGACGCTGCTCAACTGAGAAGTAGAATCGAGATCGGCGTTAAATTCCAATAATCCATCACCGTAAGCGACAGTGCAAATTGAAGCCGGACTTGCATCAGGTGTAGCAACGGTAATCTTTCCGTTTATAGTAGTAACAATCAAACCGTTCGCCTCAGCAAGCGACAAGATATAATCCCAGTCTGTCGCGTAATATTGGACCTGTTCTGGCCAGATTACCGCCGTCGGAGTTACGACGGCACTTACCCCTGGGTAGGAGGCAATGATAGAACTTATAATATCGCTATCCTTTTGATTGGAGAAAGTAAGGCTCTTCCTGCCAACCACCATCCTGATGGCCGCATCCCTGCATTCAACTTCAAGTGAAGATCCCATCGACACGTCGATTTTAATAGACTGCCTGGTAATAATACCTTTGAATATAACTTTATTGGTGTTATCATAACCTGCCTCTATAGTTACATCAGCATTCGGCACAAAAATAGCAGAAGAGCTCGCCGGGAAAGTACCCGTAGCTGCATCACCATCAAGAATCACAATGCTGGCCGACGATACCTTGCCCACCTTTTTTTCTACCAAAACGGAATAAACAGTCATGGAATCAGGAATGACGGTTCCGTTTACCTTCACTGAAAAGGTAACGAGTCCACCGCTTTTTAGATTAACTGAAGTTGCCATTTCTTTATTGTTGACTTTCTATAAAAAAATATTGTTATGCCTTAAACAAAACACCCCGCAGAACAGTATAAAGCATGCCAGGACATTTGCGTTCATTTCCTGTCCCCTACCTATTAACCAGCCTTCGTTTATCAGCCACAAGTAAGCGCTTCACTTCCAGTTGCAACTCCTTCTTTAATGCTGCCAGCTCACTGGCCATTACCGAGGGTCCAATGTCCGATTGACGATTGCCTGGACCTACTATATCGGTTTTTATCGTAATTTCACGTATCTCTATTGGCATAAATATGAAGAATCATCAAATTCACTAAATACTACTTGCACCATTAGTTTCCAATGGTTCCAAAACTCAAATATAAACACCAAATATTTTGATTCAAAGCCCGGCAAGGGCGAGTACCAAAATATAATTATTAGTAACCCATCTGGCAGCCTATTTATAAGTACAATAATTAAACCCAAAAGCTTGAGCAGTAAACTTATCCGGTCTGTTCTTACTTTCAATAAAATTGATGAAATTTACGTGCAGAGACAAACATGGACGAAAACCTCACATTTAGCAAAACAAGACTAGCTCCCACACCAAGTGGCTACCTGCATTTGGGCAATGTGCTGTCTTTTGCCATTACTGCTGCACTGGCAGAAAAAACCGGTGCAAAAATTGTATTAAGGATTGACGATGTTGACCGGGAACGAACAAATAAATTATATGTTCAGGACATATTTGACACGCTCAATTTCCTGGAAATACCCTGGCATGAAGGCCCACGTGACCTTGCTGAGTTCGACCGTGAGTATTCTCAAATGTGCAGAATGGAACTGTACACAAGTGCACTGCAGCAGCTCCGCGAAAATGAAGCTATTTTTGCCTGCACCTGTTCCCGTGCCGACGTTGCACGGCTGAGCCCGGAAAGTAGCTACATGGGGACTTGCAGCGGAAAAAAATTGCCGACTGATACGCCTAACGCAAGTTGGCGTCTGCACACTGAAGAACCTTTGCTACTTCCGGTCAAAACAATACATGGAACCGTGATAGATGCGACACTCCCCCCTTCCATGCGTGACTTTGTGGTCAAAAAAAGGGATACTTTCCCGGCCTACCAGCTTACGTCGTTGATAGATGATATTCATTTCGGTATCGACTTGGTGGTAAGAGGGGAAGACCTCTGGGCCTCTACCCTCGCCCAGCAATACCTATCTAAAAGACTCGGGCTGGAAGCCTTTCAGCATACAACGTTTTTTCACCACCCATTATTAGTTGATGACGAGGGTCATAAACTTTCTAAATCTTTAGGTGCAACTTCGGTGCAATATTTCCGGAAACAACACAAAAAGCCGGAAGACATTTATGCGATAATCTCTGGCATTTTGGGTGTGCAAGTGACATTGCACGATTGGCGGGAACTGGTAGGATTGTTGCAACTATCGTTGTGATCAGTTTAAATTACCGGAAAATATCTATAAATTGAGTCATTTATAATTGCTGAGTTGGCCAAAAATCGAAAAACCTAAACAAAATGAAAAATAAAATACTAATTGCACTGACAATAATACTGATGTCCATTGGAGCAAATGCACAGGAAAAGTTGACGCCCATACAGTTCAATGACAGGTTGGCTATGATAACTGATACGCTTTATAATCTGGGAAGCAATTGGGGTACGAAATTCGCGGAAGTGTATAAAACACAGCAGTTTTCTAGTCTCGCAGCGGATCGCAAAAAAATGGAACACTTTTTTGTTACACAAATAGCTTTCGTAAAAAACATGAAGGATGTGGGCGATTCCAAAGAATTAAGAATGGGCATGGTAAATTTCCTGTTGTTTGAGCAAAAAATGTTGCAAACTGCTTTTCTGCCCGTGGAACGCCTGTCGGCAAATTCTAGTCAGGAACAAACGAATGCTGCCATTGAACAATTAACAACAGAATCAAAGAAAGAAGCTGCTGAACTTGAAAAATTTAGAATGCTCCAGGAAGCTTATGCTGCGAAAAATGGATTTACAATCGAGGCGAA
The DNA here is from genome assembly GCA_947379685.1 of Flavipsychrobacter stenotrophus. Lineage (GTDB taxonomy): Bacteria > Bacteroidota > Bacteroidia > Chitinophagales > Chitinophagaceae > Flavipsychrobacter > Flavipsychrobacter stenotropha_B. Next base: position 9,074 of record CANCOG010000062.1, read on the forward strand.
AAAAGAAGAATAAGACGGAAAAATCTAAAATGATGCCCGTATATTTCACCACCTTTGAGCCAGCAAGAGCAGATCAATAACTAAAGTCCCATCTGATCCCGGATGCGTTTTTCGTTCCTCTGATATCAATTTTAGTTTTGCATCCTGTAACGCCGTAATAAGATAGTCCGCCTCATGAAAGTTCATAAATAGTCTGTCGCCGGTACTGGATGTTCTCCAGTCCGATTTACGATTATCATCTTCCATAGTGCTTATATATAATACACCATGAGGCTTCAGCATGGCTGAAGCCTCATGGATAAATTGTATTGCTTCGTCTTTTGAAAGGTAAGGCAGGAAAAAACCGCACATAATTCCATCGAATTGCTCATCCAGCGTTGCAATAGCCTTGCAATCCATCAACCGGAATTCGGCATCAGGATTATTTTCACCTGCAAGAGCCAGCATTTTTTCAGACAAGTCAATGCCCAGCATATTAAAGTCCGGCCGTTGAGACATCAGGTACCGGGTAACATTGCCCGGCCCGCAGGCTACATCCAATATTCTTGCACCTTTTTCCGGCACAAGACTGCAAAACCGGTCGAACGATTCGTGATACAGGCTTACATCCATGAATTTTTCCTGGTAAAGCGCGGCGTTTTTATCAAATACGGCAACGGCTATACCTGTTAGTTCGTTATGCTCCATTTCGTAACTAGCTCCCGACCGGTATCCGTTTCAATGTTTCCAGCAAGTACGACCAGAATTTCTGAACAGAAGAAATCTGGGCGCGTTCATCGGGAGAGTGTGCTCCGGTAATATTTGGACCGAAGGAGATCATCTGCATTCCCGGGTAATTAGTGCCCAATATTCCACACTCCAGCCCTGCGTGTACTGCATTTACATGGGCATCGCCACCAAACATTTCTGTATAGAGGTGGGTCATGAGTTGTACAATTGGTGCGTCGGGGCGGGGTTCCCAACCGGGATAAATTCCACTGTAAGCCAATTCAGCGCCCATGAGCTCGAAAGCACTACCAATGGCGTCCCTGAGATCATATTTTTCTGAATCAACCGAACTGCGCGTGAGACATTGGATATTGTAAGCACCATCAGCCACAAGTACGCGTGCCAGGTTATTGGAACTTTGCACAAGTCCTGCAATGTCGGGGCACATACGGTAAATTCCATTTGGGCAGCAATAAAGCGCACGTAGCAATTGACCCTGAAATGCAACGTCCATCACCTGAGCAGGCATAGTGGCTGTCTCTATGGTTATGGAAAGATTTGGGTCAGTCGTTTTGTGTTCTACCCTTATCAAACTTGTGAGTGCTGCAACCGTAGTCTGTACATCAGAAACTGCACTTGCCGAAGCAACGATAACAGAAACCGATTCGCGCGGTATGGCATTGCGCAGGCTTCCTCCATTTACAGAGGCTATTTCTATACTATGCTCCTTTGTAAGCGCCAGCAAAATGCGATTCATAAGTTTATTTGCATTGCCGCGACCGAGATGGATATCGGCTCCGGAATGGCCACCGGTAAGTCCCTTAACAGCAATAGTGAAGGCTGAATTTCCGGCAGGAGCTTGATGCTTATAACTACCGGTTGCAGTAACATCAATACCTCCGGCACAACCAATAGTAAGTTCATTGTCGGCCTCTGTATCAAGATTGAGCAAGGTTTTGCCAGAAAGCAGGCCGCCTTTAAGCGACAACGCCCCGGTCATGCCTGTTTCTTCATCAATAGTGAATAGTGCCTCAATAGCAGGGTGTGGGATATCGGTTGAAGACAATAAGGACATAATAGAAGCAACACCAATACCATTATCAGCTCCCAATGTAGTGCCGCGCGCATGCACCCAGTCACCCTCTACAAACATATCAATGCCCTGGGTATCAAAATCGAAATTAGTATCACTGTTTTTCTGATGCACCATATCCAGATGGCTTTGCAGCACAATGGTCTGGCGATCTTCCATGCCCGCTGTAGCTGGCTTTTTGATAATTACATTACCCACCTCGTCGACAGAAGTAGGCAATTGCAGTCCTTCGCCAAACGCCTTAACAAAGGCAATCACCCTTTGTTCCTTCTTCGATGGCCTTGGCACCGCATTCAGGTCAGCAAAATGATTCCATAATGCCTTAGGCTCCATTGTTCTTATTTGTTCATTCATGAGTTGCATGTTTCAGAGGGCTAAAGTTAATTGTTTAGGTGGAAATGTGGGCGGGGATTGTTTGCGGGGGGAATGACGTTTTTCACTTCGTTAACTAATTGCATGCGAAATAGCACCAACCAAATTGAAACGATGAGAACAAAAATTGCCATAACGCCAAAAACAAATATCAGGTAAAAAGTATAACTTTGGCCTATGGTGGCCGCTGCAAAAAATTATGATGTGCTGTGCTTGCAAATGAGGAATTACCTGCCTCAGCAGGAAAGTCCCATCCAAAAAGAAACGCTGCGCTTTCTGGATGGAGTGAGGGCAATTGTATCTGCAGGCAGCCCTATCCAACCCAGGCTCGATGCCTTCATTCCAGAAGTGTTCAATTTCAGGCTACTGGCCTTAAAATGGCTATGCAGCCAGCCTGACCTGGATTTGCAGCACCTTCTGGACAATGCCTACCAGGGCTTTGAATCATTGCTAGGCAACCCCAGGCTTGCATTGCTAGGCGAAAACATCATGTTCGCCATCAGGTGCAACAGCCGGGTCACCAAACACATGCTGGGTGATAGTAATTCAGAACAACTGGCCGATGAAATGGGTTCAATGCCGGAAACCTATGACCGGTTTTGGGAAGCGTTGGAAGCTCAAAGTGACAATGAGGCGGCAATCCGCGCTTTCAAAGATTTTTCTAATGCCTCGCTTTATATAGAGTTTATATTGTTAGCTACTTGTCTGATCGATGAAGAAAACATTCTCGCAACAGACGAAACAATTGATGAACTTGCCTTTCTGGTAGCCGATGCCGCCCAGAACTATTCCGCATTGGCAACACTGTTCGGTCTGGTGCCAGCAAAATCAAAAATGAAGCAACCTGGAATTGTTTCAGGGTCTGCGAACTTTGATGAAGACCAGCATTTAGCCAATCTTGGCCTGTCAGATTTTTCAAAACTGTTCTAAATTCAGTGGCGGGCAACTATCAGCAAGGCGATATTGTGCTTGTGGCCCTTGGCGAGCCACCACAAGAGGTTATGGGGCATGAACAAGCTTACAATAGACCCTGTATTATTATTCAACCCTACCCATCGCTCGGGCTGGCTGTCATTGTGCCCTGTACATCAAAAAAAACCGGCAACAGCCACTTCACTATCGTAAAACTTGCAAGTGGCACAGGAGGATTAACTATGGACTCATTTGCTCTTTGCCACCAGGTGAGGTCTGTATCTTTCGACCGGATTGTCAAAAAGATGGGATCGCTTGATAAAATTAGCTTGCTCAAAATTAAAACCGTCCTTTCCGACACTTTAGACCTATAATATACCCACGACAGGTGCTCACTTATTGAGGTAACCTAAAACAAAAAACACTTGCCAATTGACCAAACATTTTAAAATAAAAGCAATTAATATAACTAAAATTCACAACTCGCCATTTTTCTTTCCAAAAAATATAAATTTTTTTATTAATTTTTTTAGTGTAACTTTGTGCTTTATTAATTTTTTAAAAGTTTAAGAATGCAACAAGGTACAGTTAAATTTTTCAATGGAACTAAAGGATTTGGTTTCATTACACCATCAACGGGTGGTGCAGACATTTTCGTTCACGTATCAGGTCTTATCAGTGAGATCCGCGAAAACGACAATGTTTCTTATGAAGTACAAAATGGTCAAAAAGGTTTAAATGCAATTAACGTTTCTGTTATTTGATTTTTTATATTTTTCATTTTGAAGAGGCTGCCCCCGGGCAGCCTCTTTTCATTTATACCCCAACCTCAAAAAGGGAGCACCATTTATCAGGCAACAACGGCCACCATCGTTTATCGCCCCGAATTTCATCAAGCAACCTGAATTGCGCCTGACTGAGGAAAACCGCATCGCCGTCATTCCCTCCACTAATAAGATATAATTGCTCACCCTTCCCCTGCAACGTAAGTTGGTCGTTCACCATAAGTGCAAATCTGTGAGCCGCCTCACCCCACCCATATCCCCGGAAATCTTTAAAAATAACATAGTGCTTCCCATTTAACATTACCTCGTTGTTATATCCACCACTTTCGGGTTCTATAGTTTCCTTTTGCCAGGCTAGTTCCATTTTACACCCATTCGCCCAAAAGTACCCTGCATTCTACCTATCATGTCGCTGAATCCTTCTCCTTCAAATAGCGACTCACCATCAAAACTATAATATCTGTAATCAAGCGGGAACTCATCGTTTTCGTCGTAAATAGTAGAAATTGTGCCGTGGGTGCAAAGGGAATCCATTAAATCATCCCTTAGTTTATTAACATCCGCGGCATCGGAATATTGATAATATCCCAAAGCCGCAAGTTCATCCACGAGTTTTTCTGCTTCTGTTCTGCTGAGTAATAGGTGAGTACTTGTAGTATTACCAGCCACCGATCCCGAACGGCGATGCCTTAACCAGCCAAATACAATACCAACAACTAGCGGAACAATTATGGTAGCAATTAGCTGCATAGTCAACAAAGTATAGCAAGGTAACAGTTAGTACTCTAACCATTGAGCGGCCGTCTATTCAAAAAGAGTTTATCATTTAATAAATGGCTTTCCATTCAACGCCTGTACTAAAGTAAACACCGCAAGTAAACCGTACAATGCGCTGATAAAAAAAATCGCCTTTAAGTCCTTGATCAGGTAGAAAGCGAGGATGGGTAGGACCTGTAGGGCGTGCATGCCAATGAAGTGTGCCACCCTAAGGTCACCAAGAGTCTTGCTCCATTTGAACAGGGGTATTCCAGCCCCTCCGTCAGCCCCTCCAAC
>CANCOG010000063.1 GCA_947379685.1 Flavipsychrobacter stenotrophus
TTTAGTGCAATGGCACAAACTGAGGCGGTGGACTCATTCCTGATCCAGTGGCGGGCGGAGCGTAAGATGAAGGATAGCATTAAGCATGTTACTGATAGCATTAAACAAGTGGCTGCCAAGGCAAGGCATGACGAACTCGTGCGATTCACGAGGGAAAGGCGAATAGCCGATTCTGTTGCTGCCCTTCAGGAGCAGGCAGCGGCCGAACTGGCTAGAAAAAATGAGGCCAAACAAGCAGCGGTGAAGCGGGCACGGCGCAAGAAGGTTGCTTCTGCGGGGCAGGGAATCAGCCTGCTCAAATATACCTCCCGGGACGATGGCAATGGAGATTGCTTTGTTTTTGCAAAGGTTGCAAACCGGTCGGGGAAGATGGCGCAGTATGTAGCACTGACCGTTGTTTACTACAATCAGTTGGGCGATATAGTGGGTACGGGGCTAGGCAACGCGGTTAATATTCCTGCGAACGGCGAGCGAACGATCACTTGTTCGGCCCGGAAAATTTTTGGTGCCAAGCGGCTTGAAGTGGAGGTTAGTAATGCGGTTTATAAGTAGGATGGCGGTTAGGTGCGATGTCGTTTATCACCCTGACCCAATTAAAAACTGCGCATTTTTATTGGGTCGGTCCCTCTTAAAATTGGAGGGAAGTGTGTTGTGAGCACCTGATGTTTTTTAAAGGTTAATGGGGTGTCAGCTTGAGCGCAAGAACGTGGCGTAAGGTTGCTTCCTTAGTCGCAATGACCGAGTTTGTTATTTGTTTTTTAAAAACCTAAAACTGCAAATAAATAGGCATCACCGGTGTGCTGGATTTGAACTGGGAATAGATGACGAGGAAGCAGAGGAAGATGGCGATATAAGCGACCATCGGGGCTTTTTGCAGGCGGGGGATAAGGCGGTCGGGGAAGTTGTCGGGGAAGGTGTGGAGGAGGTAGCCGAGCAGCATGAGGTAGACGACGTTGTGGTAGTTGGCAAAGAAATCGGGCCACACGCTGAATGAGAAATTATAGATGATCTGGTGGATCATGTCGGTTGCGATGTTGAAATTCACGGCCTTGAAAAATATCCAACAAAAGCACACGAATAGGAAGGTAAGCAGTTGGGCGAAGCCATTGTAGATAATGGTATTGCTGATGCGCTTCAAAAACTTGCCGGTAGCTTCCATCCATATTTTATGTACTGCAAGGGCACCGCCATGCATGGCTCCCCAGGCAATGAAGGTCCAGTTTGCGCCGTGCCAGAAACCGCCCAGCAGCATGGTGATAAACAGGTGCACGTAAGTGCGGAAATTCCCCTTGCGGTTACCGCCCAGCCAGAATATATACAAGTAGTCTTTCAGCCAGCTGGAAAGGGATATATGCCACCTGCGCCAAAACTCTGTAATGGATTTACTTTGGTAGGGTGATAGGAAATTGGGGGGTATGGTAATGCCCAGCCAGCGGGCAATGCCAATCGCCACATCGCTGTAGCCACTGAAATCGCAATAGATAACTATGGCATAAGCCAGCAGCGCCACCAAGCATTCAAGGCCGGTATGTCGCGCTGGGTCATCGAATACATAGTTGACGAGGTTGAGCGTGAGGTAGTCGGAAATAATGAGTTTTTTGAACAGGCCAGAGACAATTAGATAAAAGCCTTTGGCGAAGTCGGTTTGGGTGATCACATAGGGTTTGTGCAGTTGCGGAATAAAGTCGCGTGCACGGACTATGGGGCCCATCATCAGCTTAGGGAAGAAGGACAGGAACAGGAGGTAGTTGATGAATTTCTTCTCCGGTACAAACTCGCCGCGGTATACATCAATAGTATAACTGAGGTTTTCGAAGGTATAGAAAGATATCCCTACCGGCAGCAGTATGTTCAGTGGACTGATGTGGGTAGCAAAGAACTGGTTACTGAAGGCCAGGAAGAAGTTGGTGTACTTGAAATAAAACAGCATCCCCAGGTTAACAATGATGCTGAGGGCGAGCAATAGCTTTTTGGCTATTACCTTTTGCTGGCGATAAATAAGGTTGGAGAGGGCATAGTCGGCCACGGCTGAAATAAGCACCAGGCCCACAAACCAGCCGCTGGCTTTGTAAAAAAAGTACAGTGAGAACAGGCTGACTATGGTACTGCGCACCGTTAAATAATTACGGAACGTAAAGTACAGGGATATGAAAATGGCAAAGAACAATACAAAGAACCCGTTGTTGAATAACAAGGGGTTTTTCGGGTCGTATAAAAACTGCTGCAGCACTGCCGGTATGTCAAAGTCTGGCAGGCGAAAAGTGTCAAATTTCAAGGTGGTCAGTTGTCAATTTGGTGTTGTAAATGGGTTGGTTTGTTGTTTGAATTTTATTTCGCGCTACGTTACTTTTATTAATTTTCGCGCAAAGCCGCTTAGTCGCAATGTTCATTTGATACCAGGGTTTATGTTTTTAAGCCGCAAAGCAATTGGTTCTGTTTTTTCGCGCAAAGACGCTAAGCCGCAATGATTATTTATTTTAAGTCCCTAATGTTTTTAAGTCGCGAAGCCTTGCCTGGTTTCATTCCAATTGTCATTTTTCATTTCATTTAAAATCCGTTTTTCTGTTCTTTTAGTTTTCTCACGGCCATTACTCTTACGGGGTAGGTGACTGCGCTCTTGGGTGCTTCTACTTTTATGCCCTGGTTTAGGTTTACAGTATAGGCTTTCTTAATGTCTATGTCTTCATTGGTCCATACCCATGAGCCGTGGCCGATTTGCCTGAATACAGGACTAATGCGGGCAGGGTAGTGGACGCCGTTCAGCTCGTAATTATTACCGGCGGAGGAGTTAGTGTTGTACAGGGTGAGCACCTGTTCAGCTGTAGGCAGGCTCCAGTTGCCGTTGCAGGTTACGAGGTTTTTAGCCCATTGGTTGGCTTCCGGCCAGGTGAAATCCTTATCGTCAGCAATGCACCATTCCAGGTTCGTTTTTTTATCTATGATGGTATGACACTGGGTCACAACGTAGTTGTCATTTTCTTTTGGTGCTGGTGTCCATTTGTTGTAATCTTTCATGAATACATCATAGAACATATTGCCCAGTACATCTGCTCCGCGCAGGTTGGGGTGTATGTAATCTTTATTGGCGAGGGTTGGGGTTGAACTATCGGCCCATTTAACAATGGTGCCGGCACCGCCCATGCTTTTGTACATATTGAAAAATGCGGTTCCGTTGCCATAGGCAAGCTCAGCCTGTGTTTTTACCAGGTTATCGATGCCAATTGCAGTCTTCCACACTTCACCATAACGGAAGGCACGATCGGAAGTACTGATGATCAGGAATTCGGTATGTGGCATGGCCTGCTGCAGTTTCCTGACAACGGGTATGATGTGTTTGTAGTACCAGCTATATTCATTGTCCTCCGGCCGGAACATCAGGTTGGCGCCATATTCCAGCACAACCAGGTCGTAGGTGTTTTCTTCCTGCAGTACTTTAAGGAAGGTAGTATCGAGTTTGCCCAGTTCGAGGCCGGTAATGCCACGGAAGGAAAAATTATCAACCACCACACCTGTTTGAGGTTCCATGCTGATGCCATATACGGGTACATGGTCATTGGCCAGTGCTACTTCAATGCTGTGGTTTTTGCTGCTGTCGAGTAAAATGCGGTTTACTTTTTTGCCAGCATTGTATTGGTGCATTTGTCCGTTTACGGAAAGTGCGAGGCTGCCGGATACCGGTCCGCAGATCAGGCTTTTTTCGAGCAATTGAATACTGTCTTTTACAGTAAGGTCTTTAATGTTGAGTGTGCCGTTTCCGGTATAAAACAGGTGGCCGGAAAGGAACAGATTGCCGGTTAGTTCTTTGGTTTTGAAATTCTCTTCTTTCCAGTCGCCGGTCCATTTGTGGTTTGCCGTTGTGCGGAAGGGAGCTGACAAAGAAGTAGCGGGTATGAATCCGACACCGAACCCGCCAAAGTATTGCTGTAATCGTTTTCTGAAGGTTTGGGTCAGCAGGTCACCCTCTATCATACTATCGCCGAACCAGGCTATGCGGACCTTTCCTTTTTTACCCTGTTTTAGTTCGTGCAGCTTCCGCATAGTTTCGGGAAGAGCAGGAAGTGATGTGTCGGAGGAAAACGCGGTGATGGTTTTGGGGATATTGTATTTTTCCAGGACTCTTGGTGGTAATGGTCCATGACTGGTTGTGTCGGTAGGCATTTCGGGCAGGCTATCGGTAAACGCTACCGGAGTGCTTGCGGTGTCCTGCACCGAGGGCGGGGCACTTCCATGCACAATTTCAGAGATAAGGCTAATGTTATCCAGGTTAAGGCTTAAAAAAGTAGGGTGGTATACCGCTGCAAAGAGGGAGTATAGAAGGAGAATGAGCGTAGTCACGAGGGTGAATACAACTACCTTCCTGTGATAATTCATAAACTAGCGGGAGATTTTCTTTACAAAATTAAGGGATTGTTAGAAATACAAACAGACAATTATTAAATGTTTTTTTTCTTTTTTGAAAAGTGTGGATTAGGGTGTTAATACTTCTACATTGAGGGCAGCTTTACCACAAGGGGCACAGAGGAATCACGAGGGGCACAAGGAGTAAGGTTTTTGAAGTTAAGGGCACGAAGGGGGGGCTGGTCCGTGCTTCCTGCTATTTATTAGTTTTAAGTTTAATGATGTATCGAACGCTAAGCTTACTCGCAGGCCCGTCCCACCCTTTATTTATCTCTTCGCGTAATTCATCGAGTACTCTTTTTTGGGTAAGCGGATCCCGATAGAACTCAGATGCATTTTGAAAATCACCGTCTGATAGCCGGTCCGCAATAAATTCCCCCTGTTTACCGGTGAAGCGGCCTTTCATATGCTAAAAGTTAGGAGCGAAGTTATGAATTTGGCTATAATTGCCAAATATGGACATATATGCATAGAATTGTTTGTCGGGTCGGGCTCGTGCTGTGTTGTAAAACCAATGAAAATTAACTTTCACGCAGAGTTCGCAAAGGAAGGTGCAGAGGATGCTAAAAGGGGGATAAACTTGGCCACAAAAAAAAGGACCAGCCTTCGCCAGTCCTATTTCAAAATATTGTTGAAGAAGTATTACAGTCTATTCGTTTGTATAGTATTAAGAATCTTCTTTTCCCAGGTTTTTGGTTGGGTGGAGTAGCCTGCTTTGCTGATGGCCTTTACCCATTCTTTGGGGTCGGTGTTGTCTTTCAGCATGGGGTAGAAACCTTTGTGGGAGATGGTGCGGCAAAAATCGATAAAGGATTCCTGCTCACTGTCGTATTGTTTGTACCTGCTCCTGTAACCCTTTGTAGCGCTGAGGTTGTTCTTACCTACCATGCCAAAGTGATTGTTCAGGCGGGTCGCGGCGTGGCCTTGTCCGGCAGATGATTCTACCAGGGCTACAGCCAGAATTACGGAGTAAGGAATACCAAATTGCTCACTTAATTCGGTTGAGATTATCTTGTGATCGGCAATGTAGGAAACGTTCTGGGCATTGGAAGTAACAATGATGGCCATTAGCGCCAGCATAATTATCTTCCTTTTTAAAATCCATTTTACTATTTTCATGTTCTTCAATTTAGAGGGATTGTCGAGATACTTAGGGGCTGCAAAGATAAGCTTTTATAGTTCGGATGTTGTTAAACGGGTTGTTAAATTTGTAAATTGTTAATAGCTGTGGGTTGGAAAATAGTTTCGCGCAAAGCCGCCAAGGCGCGGGCTCCATTAATTTGCATGGATTTAAGCCGCAAAGAAGGTGGGCGATTCCACTGATGGTCGGTGAAATCTTTTTGAGCGCAGTCTTCATTTTCGCAACTCTCAGACATAAAAAAGGAGCCTATGGGCTCCTTTTTTAAACTTGTACTTACTAAAGTATTATTGCCTGATGCTCACTTTGTCATTCAGGTCGTTATCCACAAGGATACGGCCGCAATGTTCGCATACGATGATCTTTTTGTGCTGCCTGATCTCAGACTGGCGCTGTGGAGGGATAACGTTGAAGCAACCACCACAGGAGTCACGCATAATTGGCACTACTGAAAGGCCATTGCGGTAACTCTTACGGATACGCTCGTAAGCGGTCAATAAGCGTGGATCAACTTTTTCCTTTGCTTCTATTGACTTTTCAGCCAGTATTTTTTCTTCTTTATCGGTATCGATAGTGATCTTTTCGAGTTCGGCACGTTTCAGAGTCAAAGCCTCTTCAACGTCCTTAATCTTATCTTCAGTTTTAATGCGGGCATTTGTGCGGTCCCTGAGGTCGAAGCTGGCATCTTTGATGTGCTTTTCGTTCAGTTTTACCTCGAGTTCCTGCATTTCCATTTCTTTATTAATGGCTTCGAACTCACGGTTGTTCTTTACATTGTCCTGTTGCTTTTCATATTTCTTGATCAGCGCCTGGGCATCTTTCTTGGCATTTGACTTATTCTCGATGAATGTATTGATGGTGTTGATCTCAGTATCAATATTGTTGATACGGGTCTGTAAACCTGCAATTTCATCTTCAAGGTCTTTAACCTCCATAGGCAGTTCGCCTTTCAGGGTCTGGATCTCATCAATCTTCGAATCGATCTTCTGTAAGGAGAGGACTGCTGTGAGCTTTTCCTCAACTGAAAAGTCTTTTATATTGGCCATATCAGCGAAAATATTTTACGGGATTAGTTAATACGTTTGATAAAAGAATGGCAAAATTAGGGAATTTTTTCTTTAAAACCTCTTCAAATATTTCGGGGGTAAATTGTTCTGTTTCAAAATGGCCTATATCGGCAATAATAATGCGCTTTTCCGCGTCAAAAAACTGGTGGTATTTGAAGTCTCCTGTTATGAAAATGTCGGCGTTGGCTTTGATGGCATCCTTCAGCAGGAAGCTGCCAGAGCCACCGCAGAGCGCCACACGCTCAATATTTTTACCCAGGAGTTCAGTATGCCTGATGCCACCGGCCCTCATTTTGTTTTTAAGGAAAGTTAAAAAAGTAACTTCGTCCATGGGGTAGGGGAGTTGCCCAACCAGGCCTGCCCCCAACTGCTGGTTGGCATTGGGTAAGGGGACCAGTTCGTAGGCGACCTCTTCATATATATGTGCCGCAAACAAAGCGCTGAGCACAGCACTTTCACGATGTTTTTCTACGATCACCTCTATCTTTACTTCTTCAATAACTTCACGGTCGCCACCGGCAACACCAATGGCAGGGGCGGTATCCTTGCCTGCCCTGAAGGTGCCTGTGCCCTTGGTAGTGAAGCTGCATTCCTTATACCCGCCAATTGCTCCTGCACCCGCAGCAAACATGGCATCGCGAACGTTATCGGCGATGTCAAGAGGCGCGTACGTGAACAGTTTGCTCAGGGTGTTGTTCATAGGTGCCAGGATGGCGGTATTGATGAGCCCCAGTTTTTCGGCAATTTTGGCGTTCACGCCTTGCTGCAAAACGTTGTCCAGATTAGTATGTGCTGCATAAATAGCAATATCGTTTTTTATGGCTTTACGCACGATACGTTCTACATAGTTGCGCCCTGTAATTTTCTTCAGTCCGGAAAAAATAAGCGGGTGGTGTGCTACAATCAGGTTGCATTCCCTGGCGAGGGCTTCGTCTAAAACTTCTTCTGTTACATCGAGCGTCAATAGGACTCCATTTATTTCGGCCTCGGGGTCACCCACCTGCAGCCCGCAATTATCATAGCTTTCCTGATAAATGATGGGTGCTACCTGTTCTATCGCGCTGGTTATATGAGTAAGTTTCATTGCTTATGATTTTTGGGCCGTAAAGTTAGGGGGAAAAATAGCTGGTGCCGTACCAAGTTACCGGGAATCAGGATTTCGAAGGTGCACGCCGGGAAGGCTTTACAAACCCGTAATCATTCATATTTTGATTTTTGTCGGTGGCAGCATTAGTCGCTTTATATATAATAGTATCGGAAAACTCACTTATGCCCGGCAGCATGCTTTCAATTTGAAGATCGATCTTATCATTTTCCGAAGTAAGGTTAGGTACGTCATTTACATTAGTAGATGTGGAATAGTACACAATTGGACGCAATTTACCTCCGAAAGACATGGGTTCAACCTTGAAAATTTCCACATTCGAACCCAGCCCTTTGGCCGGGTTAATATATGATTTTGCCTCGCCGAATATTTTGTTGGTGAAGTCCAGGTCCTCTTTGCTGTTCTTAAAAACGAATCCTTCCCTCGAGGGTGTCATCAGGTGGTTTGCCAACTCGGTATACATGAGGGCTGAAAACTTCTTACCCAGTCCATATTCTTTCCTTGCCAGCTGATAAACCTGTGGAGCAGCCATCTGATTTACAGAGTAATCTGCTCCATAAAAATTGAGCAATTTCCAATTGTCATTTTCCTTGCTCAACGCACAAACAATAAGTATCTCATCGGGCGAGTTAGCAGCTTTTATCGTGAACAGGTAGACATAAGAATATAATTCGCCAACAGGGCAAGTGTAGATATAGTTGTTGCCATACTGGTCGGTTCCAGAGAGGGGAGTTGTTCCTTTTTTTGAAGTGTTTTTAATGAGGAATTCGCCTATTACTTGTCTCCCAGATGTAAGCGGCACATGCTGTATTGCATTGATCAACGGTACAATTGTCTGTTTGTCAAAGTGAGCAGAACAGGAACTGAGTAGAAATGTGCTGTCCTTTGTCTCCAATGCCCGAAAAACCTTATCGACTGTTTGTCCGGCTTCCTCCCTGTCATTCTTCGGTATATGGTCTTTTTCCCAGATACCCCATACTCCGGCACCGCCGTTGCATCCGCTCAGGACGATTAATAATGTAATTAGGTATTTGTTCATAATTTTTAATGCGTTAACCTGAAAATTACAACTTTAAGGCTAGCAAGCAAAAGTCAGTATCAGTTAAGGCTTCTTATAATAAGTACTGTAATATATTTTGTACTTCTGGGTGTCGTGGTCGTAGAATAGTTTCTTGTGGTTTTTAGCTGAGATGACTGCAGACTGATATTCGTCGGCCTTGAAATCTTTAAAGACTTCGTGGGCGGCAAGAGTATCCATGAAGGCAGATGCCTTGTCCATATCCGCGAACTTTTTCACGTATAGTACTATCTGGTTCGGGGTGTACATGTCCATTAATACCTCAGCATCTGTAAGGCCTAACGATGAATCGATAGACATAATATTCCTTTTAAGAGGGCCTGTGCGCGAGTCGAGGGTGGAAAGAATGACCACTCCATAATGCTCTTCGGTAGGCACGTAGGTAAACATCAGCGGAACATCGGCAGGTGGTTTTGGAGGTGGCGGAGGAGCAACGACCGGTTTAGGGACATCTATGCGCTTTTTAGCTGGCTTCCCACTTTCGGCAACTGCAGTATCATTGTACCAGGATGGAATACCGTTCTTGCGAATATCTGCAATATAGATACCAATCTCCTTAGCCCAGCCTGAAAGAGAATCTGATGGGTTTGCTGTTAGGAAATTCTTAATAAGCGTATCGCCCATATTCAGATTGCCCATACCCGTATAGCACATGGCTTCAGCAACCTGGAAACGTTTCTTAAACAAAGGGTTATCGTAAGATTTGATCCCGTTTTGTACACGTGCCAGTGCCTCGGTATATTTATGATCTACGATCATATTATATGTGTCTTCGTAGTATTGCTCAACGGTTTTACCACCATTCAATGCTAGTTTGTTGTCTTCTTTCTTTGGTTTCAACAACTCAGCATAAGGTGATTCCGGGAATTTCGCAATCAGTTCAGTAGCGTTAGCCTGTGCTTTGTCCAGCTTACTTTGTCTGATGGCTATCTGGTAGCGGAGGTACAATTCTTCTTCTTTCTGGTTATGAGCTGGGTAGCGGGAATCCAGTGTGTCCAGCGTTGCGCCAGACAGAACATAATCGTCCAGTTGCTTCAGGTAGGCTTTTGCAAGCGCTATATATGCCTTCTGTATACTTTTTACAGCGGCTGCTTTCTGTTCCTTTGTATTAGGAATACGTGCCAGCAGGCTTTCCTCAGTGGGCAGTCCGTTTATGGTTGTTGTATTATCTGCGCCAGGGTTATCTTCTTCCAGTCCACCAGAGCTACCGGCAGTATTGGTGAAGGGCAATCCGGCTGCTCTGCGCCAGTTGTCTGTGAGCGGGCGGGTTCCCCATTTGCGTTTAAAGTCGTTGGAGCCCTGCTGCATGGTAGTAGGGTTAGAAAAATACCAGTTGGCGGCATCAGAGGTTTCTGCCGGCACATCGGCGGTTGCAATTGTGGGTATGCCAGCCTCTTCCGCGTTCCTGATGCTGTCCTGGGCTTTCTTTTCAAGGTCCCTGATATAGTGCTTTACGGCAGAAAGCTGGTCTTTCTTGCTAAGTTCGGCAAGGGCGAGCAAGCTATCCTGATCGTGGATGATGGCAGCAGGCTGAGAAACCTCACTTAAACCCTTACTTTTTTGGATGGCCGCAATAACATTGGCATCTTTTGAATTTGCACCTGCATATTTTGCAGCACTGTCATATGCATTCTTGGCCTCGGTATAATTACCTCTGCCATACTCTACGTCGCCAAGGGCGGCAAAAGAAAGTGACTTTTGTTTTTTAGTGGCCTTTGGTGCTGTAGCACTCAACCAAAGGTATTTCGCAGCATCATCTGGCTTGCCAGCTTTCGCCGCAAGGTTACCGAGTACATAATATACCTGATCATGATAGCTCACATACTTACCATCATTGAGTACTTTCTTTAATGGCTTCATGCCATCACCAACATCCTTACCAGCCATAAGGGTATTCCATGCAATGTATTTACGTGCATAAAAATCCATTTCTATTTTTGGGAAGAAGTCGAGGCAACGCTCGAAATTTACAGCCGCATCGGCATACTTTTCGAGGCTTTGTAGTATTTGCCCGTTGAGGAATGCCGCGCGCATGCGCAACCAGTCAGGTAAGTTTTCATCTTCAACAACTATGGCCAGTTGCTCTGAAGCCGCGGTTGGATTTTTGTCAGCAATATATGCAAAGGCCTTTCCTGCGGCCACCTGGCCCAGCAGATCTTCGGGTAGTTTCGGGTCGGACGCGAGTAACGAAAGTACCGCCTGACCATTTTCTACTTGTTTTTCCTGAACATACGTTCGGGCCAGCCAGAGAATAGCATCATTATGTACCGACTTATGTTTCAGGAAATCGAACCTTGATTTTTCATCTTCCACAAACGAAGGGCCGTCTTTTGAATTGGCTGTATGTCCGTGGTTCTCGTTCTTCTTATTTTCCTCGTCTACGCTAAGAATATAACGGAATGTTGTTGCCGCGTTTTCATAGCGGCCTTTGTAATAATACGCCTGACCCATGATCAGGAACATATCATTACTCCACTTTACACGTGGGTCATGTATCTGCAAGCCTACTGAAACTTTACGGATGATACTGTCCATATCGCCGGAAAGCAGGGTAGAATCACGGTCCGGGTCGAACGGGTACAACCTTATCATGGAGTCGTAACTCTCCTTTTGGCCCCCCCTAAGCATGTTGGCATTGGCCTCTTCGAGTTTTCGATTGGCGTTATAGTAGTAGTTGTAATGCGTAAATGAGTTTTGCGTGAACCGTCGGATGGGCGACCACTTTTTCTTGAGCATGGTTTTATTCGTAAAAGCCTCATGCTTTTTCTTCATGGCAATTTCAAAGGCGAGCTTCTTTTTTTCGTCGCTCATCTTGTCCTTATTCTTAAAATTCTTGTCCTTGGCCAGTTTCGCTTTCGTGAGGCTATCCGTTCGTTTTTTACGGGATATCTTCATACTATCAAGCACCTTGGTACGCACCATTTTTATGCTGTCCGTTTCATGTTTACGGATGGCCTTATCTGAATCCAGTTCCCGCTTTCTAATGCGGGCGACACTGTCCCGGTAAGCCTTCTGGACTCGCTTGGTACTATCGAGGTGTTCCCGTCGCACGACCGTGACGCTATCTGTAAACCGTTTGCTTGATTTGTATTTTTTGACTTTTGCAAAGGTTTCGGTCCGTTTTTTCTGCACTTCTTTTACGCTGTCGGTCTTTACTTTCCGGACAGTTGACATAGAGTCAGTTATTTTGCCGCGCTCGGCCTTCATTGAGTCTATCTTTGATTGCCTTGCAGTCTGAAGCGACTTTGTTTTTGCCTTACGTGCATGGGCAACGCTATCCTTATAGTGTTTGCTGTTCCTGTATTTTCTCAGTGCAGCAGAACTTTCCAACGCTGCTTTACGGGCAGCATTCATGCTGTCGATAGCACGGCCACTCATGCCTGCTGTACTTGTCTGGGCATGGACAAGCGGGCGGCCTAGTAGTGAAAAACAAAATATAAAAAATAATATTAATCTAAATTTCAATGTATTTTCCCCTTTTTTCAGCTAGTATAACGCAAATTCAACAAAAAAATTATATCAATTCAACTCTGAAACACGAAAATTTAATGCCAGGCCATTTGGCCCGGAGACCACTTAATTACTTTAGTAAATAAAATTCATGTTCACGGTAAAACCGGAAAGCACCTATTTGTTTCAAAAATAGACAAAAAAGGGAATTGAGTTCTTATAACGAAGGGATTAATTAACAAAATAGTTTTTAACTTAGTAAATCTTTACCATAATTTCGGGGATTAAAGAATGGCAAAGTTGCAAGGAGATACATTGCGTTATGCAGGTTTAGCTACTCAGTGGATGGCCATGCTTGGGCTTGGGACATGGGGTGGCATAAAGCTGGATAAATACCTTGGAAGTACACCAATATTTTTAATTTTATTCCCTGTGATCGCGCTTGTGATCTCGTTGTGGGGTATAATAAAGGAATTTAATAAGAAAAAGTAATGAGGAAGCTGTTTGTTGTAAGTTTATTAGTTGTTTTTGTATTGTTGAGCATTGTTATTTTTATGCTTTGTCGGGTTGCGCCCGGGTATTTGTTTCCCGTACTTGAAGGCGGTAACCTGATCATGCTGGCACTTTCGCTGGCTGCGTGGTTCCTTGTTGAAGCCCAGACAGGCAAGGGCAAGACACCTTCAGCCTTCATCAGGGGGGTTTCAGGGGCTTCTTTTCTCAAACTTATGGTTTGTATGGTTGCGATATTGATATATGTGGCGTTGAACCGCGATACTATTCACAAGCCAAGTATTTTTGTATTGATGGGCATTTATGCTGTATATACTACCGTAGAAACTATAATGCTATCAAAACTTGCGAGAATAGCAAAGTAGTGTGCATTAATAATATGTTCGTTACATGAAAAAGAAAGAGACCACCTTTTCATTTTTAGAGCAGTTTTTACCACCAGGCGCCTATGACCAGGTAGCGCCCTTTTTTCAGACCCATACCATTTATCTTACGCTTACCCACGACCGAAAGAGCGTGTTGGGAGATTACAGGGCACCCACGAGGGCTGAACCCCATCATAGGATCAGTGTCAATGCCACGCTCAATCCTTATAGTTTCCTGATCACGCTTTTGCATGAACTGGCTCATTTATTTACATTCGTTCATTTCGGGCATAAGGTGAGCCCCCACGGCAAGGAATGGAAAACACAGTTCAGACACACATTGATTCCCTTTTTGGGAAAGCAATTTTTTCCGAAGGATGTTGAAAAGGCCCTGCTGGCCTACATACACGACCCTGCCGCGAGTACCTGTACCGACCCAAGATTATATAAAGCATTATACCGGTACGATGCCAGAAAACCCAATCATAAGCTGGTTGACGAACTGGAGATCAATGAAAAATTCGAAACAGAAGACGGTCAGCAATACCAGAAAATTGAAAAGCTGCGTACCCGTACCAAGTGCCGGAATGTACAAACGGGAAGGTTGTATCTTTTTCCAGGGATTGCGGAGGTGAAGTCGATGGGGTGAGCAAAACTAAGTGCAGCGTAAATTTGTGTATGGATACCTTACCACAAAGGGCACAAGGGTATTCACGAAGGGCGCAATTCTCCCTATAAATAAAATAAATTAAGAGCACAAAGTACAGTTTCCCCCAAAGAAAAAAACTACGCCGTTTATACTATAGACATGCAGACGTTGAAGTATACCGTTATAAAA
>CANCOG010000064.1 GCA_947379685.1 Flavipsychrobacter stenotrophus
GTATGACTTTCTATTCTACATTTGCTTACTTTTAAGCAAGATTTTATAGAGCTATGCAGGATCTCAGGCCATTTTTTGAAACGAAGCACTTTATCGAAATGCAAGATGAAATTAAATATCATCCGTTGCAATGGGGTGCAAAAATAAAATATGCCTACGGCGATAATTTTGATATTGATGACGCCGATATCATCCTTTTGGGATGTGGCGAGTGGAGGGGTGAACAAATGGATATGCCTTACGACCAAAGTGCGAACCTGGTAAGGCAGCAGTTGTATGATATGTACAACTGGCATGCAGGCATTACCATAGCCGATATTGGTAACATCAGGCAGGGTGCCACCTATGCCGATACCCGTGCAGCGTTGCTCATTGTATTAAGAGAAATACACGATGCCGGGAAAATCGCCATTATACTCGGAGGGAGTCACGATCTAACGTTGGCTCAGTATGACGTTATGCGGAAAAAGGAACAGATGGCAGTTGCGGCTGTAGCAGACATGCTTATTGATCTCGATGAAGCCGAAGAAACCAATTCGCGCAGTTTCCTGATGGATATGCTTACAGACACGCCCAACTTCATTGCGCATTACAGCCACATGGGTTTTCAAAGCTACTATACTCAGCCGCGCATGCTGGAAACGCTGGATAAGTTGCGTTTCGATTTCTTCCGTCTCGGTAAAGTGAAGGAAAGTATTGAGGAAATGGAGCCAGTGTTGCGGTCCAGTGATTTCTTTAGTTTCGATATTTCTGCCGTTCGATATTCCGATGCTCCGGCTAATATTACAGGATCGCCCAACGGGTTTACCGGTGAAGAGGCTTGCAGCCTGACTAGATATGCAGGGATGAGCGAAAAGCTAACTTCACTGGGTATATTCGGCTACAACAACAATTACGATAACTACCAGATGACAGCAAAGCTCATTTCTCAAATGATCTGGTATTTTGTTGATGGGCTATTGGTAAGAAAGACAGAAGCCAGTTTGAAAGATAGTGAGGAGTTTTTTATTTTTCACGTCGTATTTACTGATAACGATACCGTTTTTCTGAAGAGCAAGCGCACTGCCAGATGGTGGATGAAATTGCCTGATAAGACGTTTATTCCATGCGCTTACAGTGATTACCTGACTGCAAGTAATAATGAAATTCCGGAACGTTGGCTTAGGGCTCAGGAGCGTTTAGTCTAGATTAATGCAGCAGTAGATGAATACATGTGGTGCCTCTCAAGGCAAGTATTGATAGTATAACTAACGGGTTTATTTTTACTTTTTACTTTTTATTTTTTGAAGTGATTGATACAAAAACAAAAATAGTTGACAAAGAAAAGGCCGTTCTTATAGGCCTTGTGTATAAGGAGCAGACCGAAACAATGGTGAGGGAGTATCTGGATGAACTAGCGTTTCTGGCAGAAACTGCAGGAGCTCAGGCCGTAAAAACATTCATTCAGAAATTACCTCATCCCGATAGCAAAACTTTTGTAGGAAAGGGCAAACTGGAGGAAATAAAGGTATATGTAAAAACCAAGGGCATTGATCTTGTTATTTTTGACGACGAACTTACTGGTTCTCAGATAGGCAATATTTCTGATGCGCTTGAGGTGAAGGTAATTGACAGAAGTGACCTGATACTCGATATTTTTGCGGCCAGAGCAAAAACTGCTCAGGCGAAGGTTCAGGTAGAACTGGCACAGTACCAATACATTCTTCCCCGCCTGAAAGGTATGTGGAAGCACCTGGAAAGGCAGGGTGGGGGAATAGGCAGCAGGGGACCGGGCGAAACAGAAATTGAAACCGATCGAAGGATAGTTAAGGATAAGATATCGTTACTCAGAAAACGCCTGACAGAGATAGACAAGCAGGCGATGACTCAACGGCAGGAGCGGGGAACCTATATTCGTGTTGCTTTTGTGGGCTATACCAATGTGGGGAAGAGTACTATCATGAATGTGATGAGTAAAGCAGAAGTATTTGCTGAAAACAAATTGTTTGCAACCCTCGATACCACCACGCGTAAAGTTGTATATGAGCAAACACCATTTCTTCTTAGTGATACGGTAGGCTTTATTCGTAAGTTGCCACACCACCTTGTAGAAAGTTTCAAGAGCACGCTCGATGAGGTTCGTGAAGCTGATTGTCTGCTGCATGTTGTAGATATTTCTCATCCGGCCTATGAAGACCAAATGGGTGTTGTAAACAAGACGCTGCAGGAAATTGGAGCCTTTGATAAACCAATTCTAACAATTTTTAATAAAATGGACCTTTACGAAGCCCAGGTGTTCGATCCGTGGCTCGATGAAGAAGTAAAGAAAGATATGCTGGTGCAGTTAGAGGAAAGATGGCAGCACCTTACAAATAATTCAGCAATTTTTGTTTCGGCAACGGCCCGCAAGAATATCGATGGTTTGAGATTGAATATTCTCGGCAGGGTTAAAAAATTGTATGAAGAGCGGTACCCTTACCTGACTCAGTTCTATTAAAATGAAATTTGGTGTGGTAACGGTAATTTTTAGTTTTCTTTAAGAGTACAGGCAAGGCCGGTGTTGGACGGACATCGTAAATTATTGTTCACAAAATCTACGATCATGAGAAAGGTAATTGCGACCAGCATTTTGGCTGCTGGAATCTGGACAATAACGGCTTGCGGAACAAATCCCAAACCAGAACAAGTAAAAGCTACCGTTGCAAATTTCATTTCTGACACAGTTGCTAAAGATCTGGAACATTGCAGTGTGGCAACGTTTGCAGCGGGATGCTTCTGGCACGAGGAAGTCCTTTTTGAAAGCATCAAGGGTGTTAAAGAGGCTGTTTCCGGCTATGCTGGCGGGCAAATGGCCAATCCGACATATGAAGATATCGAGACGGGAAATACTGGGCACACTGAGACAGTAAATGTATATTACGATAGCTCAATTATCAGCTTTCCCACGTTATTAAAAGTTTTTTTGGAGGGTCAGGAAGATCCGACACAGGTTAACGGCCAGGGGCCGGATAAAGGAACCCAATATAGGTCAGCTGTCTTTTACCGGAACGATGCGGAGCGGCAGATGGCAACCGATTATATAAGAAAAGTCAACGAATCTAAAAAATATGCAAATCCAATTGCTGCGGAAATAAAATTGCTTGATAAGTTCTGGCCGGCCGAAGACTATCACCAGAATTATGTATACAGTCATACCGATAATCCCTACGTAGCCAATGTAAGTATACCCGGAGTTGCGGCATTTCAGGCCAAGAATCCAGAGTTAATAAAAGCGGGAAGAAGTTTTGTAAATAAAAAATAAATTTGAAATGAATGATTGTGTTCTTCTTTCTTTTTAAGGCATGGACAACATTTTATTTATTTTTATGAATCGGTAACAATAATTTCATGTAACCCAATTCACAGGCTATCCACATTGAGTATTGTTTGCATTTTAGGGCAAACAGCCTATCTATAGCCACTTTGGCAGCATATTGAGTAACTAAAGGTTAATAAATGTTACCTGTTGGATTAATTTCTTTATATTTTATTTAGTTTTTTTTGATGACCATTGGTGTGTTTTTTAGAAATATTCTTTACTTTTACCGGAACTTAATTATCTTTACGAAAAATAGGTTTTAATTAACGCTGTTAATGGTATGTTATTGCGCCTTGGTTTAGCAACTTATGGGGCAAGCAACTATGGAGTGTTATTATTTTTTTTGGTTCTTTTGTTTAGATTTGTTGTTGATTAGGGGTTTGTATATCACGATTCCTGTCAGTATTAATAAAATTATTCTCAAATAAAATGAGTATGTATATGAAGGGTACACATTTAGCATTATCATTGTTTGTAACGGCAACCTCTTTGTCTATGTATTGCAGTGCGCAGCAGCAGCAGAAATCACGTATTCGTCCGGTAATTCCTTACGAACATGCGAAATTGTCTGCTCCTCCAGGTATGGTTTACGTTCCAGGCGGTACTACAATTATAAAATATAGCCAACAGGCAACAGACAGTAATTGTGTGAAAAAGGTTAGTCTTAGTTCTTTCTTTATTGATAAGACCGAGGTTACTAATCAGCAGTACAGGCAATTTGTTAATTGGGTACTGGATTCTATTGCTATTGTAAAATATTTGAAAGATGATGACAAGTATTTTAAGGATGCAAAGGTTACAGACTCGGCTTTAAGGGTTACTACTGTTCGTCGCATTAATTGGTCACGGGTTGATCATAAAGACCTTTTTGAAAATCCTGAAACAAGGGCTAAGTTAGGCTCTATGCTCGACGAAAGGGGACAAATCAAGAAAGATTCATGCATTTTTGCGTTCTCTTTCCTACGTGCAATGGGCACAAATCCGAAGGCAAAGATAGGTACATGGGCATCTGAGCCTGTTAATGTTTACCCTGATGAGGAAATATGGGCAAAAGATCAGCCTAATGCCCAAATGGATATTCTTGTAGAAAACTACTTTACTAGTCCTCCATACGACGATTATCCAGTAGTAGGTGTTAACTGGACGCAAGCGAGGGCATTTGCATATTGGCGCTCATTGACTTCAAATGGTTTCAGTGACGTTGCTGATTACATGAAGAGTTACCACCTGGCGTTTAGCCTGCCATCTGAAGCGCAGTGGGTTTATGCTGCACAGCAGGATATGAGAGGAAGCATGATTGCTTCACCTGCAGCAGCTGAAAAGAAGGAGTCAAAAGATGACAGCAAGGCTACAGCTGATGCTGATTCTAAAAAATCAAAAAATAAGAAGCCTAAGGGCAAGCCTGCTAAGTCAGATTCATCAGCCACTGTAGCAAAGCCAGTTGATAACCCAACTGAGCCAACTGACGCAAACTCTAGCTGGACTTCTTCAACTTCTACAACTGTTGATAATTCTTCAGCGCTGAAGACCGACAGTCTTGAAGCTTACGATCCTTCATTGGAAGACAAGACCAATGTACCTTCTGACAGGAAAGGTCTTACTGCTAACTTCAAACAAGACGAAGGTGATTACACCGGTGATGGTTCTCCGTTTACAGTACCTGTAATGTCTTACACTCCAAACGATTTCGGTATCTATAATATGGTTGGTAACGTAGCAGAATGGACAATGGACGCCTTCAGCCCATCAACTTTCGCATTCGTGTCTGACGTTAACCCTGTATTATTGTATGACGCAGATTCAACTGAAGCTGATGCAATGAAGCGCAAAGTTGTTCGCGGTGGTTCTTTCATGAGTAATGCAAAGGCGCTCAGCCCATATGCACGTGAAAGTGAGCCTCAGCAAACAGTACATTGCTATATTGGTTTCAGGTGTGTAATGGCTGCTCCGGAAATTTTGAATGCAGCAACCGCTACACGCAGGAAAACAACTACCAATAAAAAGAAATAAGAAACTAGTAAATCATTCTTTATATTTTTTTACACCGAACCGCAAACTTAGAATCAATCCATTAAAATTCAATTAAAACTATGAGCAGTAATCCTCAGCAAACAGGAAAAAAGAAAGTTGGTCTTAATTCAGTTATCTCGTGGGGAGCGAGTGTCGTAATCATCGGTTTGATGTTTAAAATACTTCACCTTAAAGGCGGTGGGGGCATGATTGCAGTTGGTCTTCTGACTGAATCAGTTTTGTTCTTCATCCTCGGTATCGCGGCAATGAATGTTGAAGAAGCGCCAACAGGCGGTCCAGATGACAGAAAGGCTTCAGGACTCGATGATTTACTGGCTACTGCTATCAGCCCTGCTGTTATTCAGAAGTTGAGTAAGGGTTTTGAGCAATTCAATAAAACAGTTGAGACTGTAAATCAGGTTGCCAACACAACACCGATTACTCAGAATTTGTTGAAGGAAGTTGAAACAGCTACAAGTGATCTTAAGAAGTTCCGTGAACATGTAAATGGTATCGGCACTAACTTCGATGCTTTCGGTAAAACATTGCAGTCTATAAATCAAATGTCTATTGCTTCACAAACAATGTTGAAGGACTTTGAGTCTGCAAGTGCTGGTATGAAATTGTATGCTAAGAACATGACTGATATGAACAGTAGCTTCGATACATTCAATAAAACTCTGTCTGCCATCAATCAAATGACTGCTTCTTCTCAAACTATGTTGAAAGAATTTGAGGCAGCTACACAGGGCATGAAGGCTTACAACAAGAACATTACTGATTTGAGTAAGGTTTATCAAGCTCAGTTAGACGCATTCAGGAAAAACTAATCCATCCACCTTTTAAATAAACAACCATAACGCATGGCAGGAGTAAATGAAACGCCCCGGCAAAAGATGATGGGTATATTGTACTTGGTACTGCTCGGATTGGCAGCCACTACAATATCTGACGAGGTACTTGATGCCTTCAGGAATTTGACGGTTGGGTTAGAGAATTCAACAAGCAATGTTCAGTCTACAATTAATAAAACATTTGATGCATTTGCCGCCAGTAAGTTGAAAAATGATCCGGCGCGTGCAAAGCCATATTGGGATAGGGCAAACAGGGTAAAAGTTGCCGTGGCCGATCTCGATAAGATGATTACAGATATTAAGACCGGTTTCGTTACAGAGTGTGGCGGTTTTGATTCCTCTGAAGGAGATTACATGATGCGTGATAATGTTGATATTGTTCCACGTACCATGATGCTTAAGGGTAAGGCAAAAGAACTCAAGGCAAAAATTGAAGAAACAAAAAGCAAAATTTTGGCTGAACTCGATCCAGGAGCTCGTGCTAATTTCAAGATGTCACTGAATGCAGATAATCCTCCTAAAAAGGAAGGTATTCAGCGTTCATGGGAAGAAAATTTCTTCGGTGATGGTATTCCTTTGACTGCAGCCTTTACTGCATTGTCTAAGATAAATTCTGATCTGAGAAATACGGAGTCTGATGCGATTAAGAGCATACTGGGCGATGTAGATAAGACAGAAATGGTGTTAGATAAGTACGCAGCGATTGCAGTACCAACTACTCCGAGCTATGTTTTGATTGGTCAGCCTTACTCTGCGGAGGTATTTCTAACGGCATTTAGTAATTCTATCAATCCGGAAATTAACGTTGGTGGTCAGCAATTAAATGTAACTGAAGGTAAGGGAACTTACACCGTGGTTGCAAATCACGAAGGTGAGTTTAAGTGGACAGCCACCTTGAAGATGAAGAAGGCTGATGGTACGATGGGCGAATGGAAGACTCCTGAAATGACCTATCGTGCAGCTGCACCTTCTGCTACAGTATCTCCGGACATGATGCTTGTGTTTTACATGGGTGTTGACAATCCTATTACAGTTTCTGCACCTGGTACTCCAAAGGAAAAATTAAAGGTTTCGATCAATAATGGTTCTTTGACTGGAAGTAATGGCAAGTACAACATTCAGCCTAAGACTTCGGGTACTGCTACAGTTACAATTATGGGTGAAGGCGATAAGGGTAAGCTGGTTAAGTTAGGTGAAACCTCGTTCCGTGTAAAAAGATTACCAACTCCAAGGCCTAAATTTGGTGGAAAGAGTGGTGGCCCGGTTCCAAAGGCTCAGTTGACTTCTACCGACAAGGTATTTGCCAATCTTGATGATTTCGACTTTAAAGCTCAATTTACAGTCAATCACTTTAAATTGTACGTGATTAAGCCACGCCAGGACGCATTACCTTTTGAATCAAATACTAACGTCTTGAACGCAGCAATGAAGGCGGCATTAGGTGGTGTTGTTCCGGGTACAAGGGTTGTATTTGATGACATATTTGCTACCGGCCCCGACGGGCTTAGGCGTCCTCTTGACCCTATGATATTTACAGTTCAGTAATTAAAATTTTAAATCAGTTATTATGAAAAGGAGTATTTTATTTTCAGTTTTATTGCTTCTGTCGGTTTTCTTAACAGCGGACGTTTTAGCTCAGGCTGGAAAAAAGAAAGGTGGTAAACCCGGTACAGCAAAATCCGGGAAGTCTGGTAAATCAAAGAAGGGTGGTAAGAAGACTGGTACAGGGGCTGATGCAGGTGCGACAACTGACACGCCACCCCCGCCACCTGCGGCAGATAAAACAGTTAATACTGATGTACCTGTTGCAGCTGAAGATACTGGTGTAACAACACCGGAAGTTGTTGCTGATAATGTTGATTCATTTGATTTTAATACTATCGCGTTAGATACTGCTAAGATCAGTGACGGTTATTACAGGTTGGCTAATCTCAAGGGAGCGAAGCCATTTCCTTTTCCAAAAGAAGATAAGAACAGTGTTAAGTTCTACAAGCGCCTTTGGAGAGAAATTAACCTGAATGATTCTGAAAATAAGATATTCGCAATGCCAGGCGAAACGCTTATTCAGTTCATCATGGATGGTTTGAAAGCAGGAAAGATTATCGCCTATGATGATGATCAATTCAAAAAGAAACTGACCTATGCAAAGGTTATGGGTAAATTCCGTGATAGTTCAATAATGACTATCATTGATACTACTGGTGAGATCACCGGTACAAAAACCATAGCTAATGAATTCAATCCGGATTCCGTTACTCGTTTCGAGATTAAGGAAGATATCTTCTTCGATAAAGTAAGGGGTCGTGTTGTAACAGAGATCATCGGCATCGGACCTGTTAAGAAGTTGAAAACTACAACCGGTGTTGATATCGGTGATAGCCATCCATTCTATTTGAACTTCAATCAGTGCCGCAGGTTGTTGGCTGCAAGGGAAGTTGTAGATCCTCAGAGGGATATTTATAATATCAGCTTTGATGATGTATTCATTCAGCGTAATTTCAAGTCTCTTATCATTAAGGAGTCAAATCCTGCGAACTTAAGGATCAAGGATAAATTCCCGGATCGTGACAAGCAGCTGAGAGAAGCAAGGAGGATTGAGAACGAAATTCTTCGTTATAAGAGGAATTTGTGGAAATTTAATT
Source organism: Flavipsychrobacter stenotrophus (assembly GCA_947379685.1). Taxonomy (GTDB): domain Bacteria; phylum Bacteroidota; class Bacteroidia; order Chitinophagales; family Chitinophagaceae; genus Flavipsychrobacter; species Flavipsychrobacter stenotropha_B. Next base: position 8,844 of record CANCOG010000064.1, read on the forward strand.
CCTAGTATTTTTCTCCGAATTTTTGACAAGTTCTTGTTATTTGATAAAAATGGCTGCATCCAGGATGCAGCCATTTTCTTGTGTAGTTGCCAGATTTAAGCTTATCCACAGCCTGTTATTAAAATCTTGCTGTTGACCTGTTTGTTTTCCGTACATTGTTCCGTTGTTCTTTTCATTTAATGAATCTCTATGCGATTAGTTTTTACATTTATTTTTTCCTGTCTGATTGTTGCCGGTGCATATGCCCAACCTACTTTTAAGTGCGGCTGGACCCAATATAAGACAACCATGATCATTCATGAGTTTACATACAGTTACGTTTACAAAGACAGTTTTAAGTTGTTTTTAGCAGATAGTACCAAGACTTTTGTTTCGCCAGATAGTCAGGTAACGCTTAAAGTTTCTTATCCTTTCCGACAGGATAAGGATGTTTATCAAACCGCCGATTATTATAATGCCAAAAGGAAGTTGGTTAAATCAGAGGACTATAAGGACAAATTATTGCAGGTGTCGAGGGAGTTTAAATATGATGATAAGAATCGTAAGATCTATAGTTTTGAGGATAATAAAGCGAGTGGCAACAACTATAAGCGGTTGTTAGATTATAGTGTAGATAAGGGATGTGGTGAGGTAGTTATCACAGAAAGTTCGTACTTCAACGGTAGAATTGAGTTTTATACGAAGTCTTTTTTTGATAAGAATAGCGTCAAAGTGAAGGAGATAAGGTTGAACGATAACAATAAGGACGTTGTCCATGTTGAGAATTTCTTTTACAATGCTGCCGGCAGGCTCAGGGAGCGTACTGTGTTTTTTCCAGAGTTCAAGGTTACTAAAACCTTTCCTGAATTTGGAAGCGAAGATCCCGCAAAGTGTTTTAAGTCTCAGGTGTTGAACATCTCAGATAAGCCTGCCTTAGGCACAAAAGTGGGTTTTCTCAGAAAATTGTTGAATAAGAATCAAGGGCTTTTGCTAGATAAGGATTGTCATGATTTTGAGTACCGTTTCTTCAATTCTGATTGTGAAGTAATTATAGGTACTACAAAGACGAATAATGTGAAGCAGGTTATTTTTAGATTTAAAGAAAAGGTTGCCGGGTAATTGTATGAATTGGAAGTTACTGTTTTTGCTTTCTTTATTAGGTTTGGGAATTGCATTTGCCACTGTTTTTCATTTCAATCAAAAGATGGAGCAGTTCATTTGGCTGCCTGTATTTATATGTTCGGGGTATTTTATTTTCCGGTTCGGAAAGCGGAAGTTTTTTCTACACGGCTTTTTGTTGGGCTGGTTTAACTGTTGTTGGGTAATTTTAGTTCACTTATTTATGTTTAGCTCCCTGGTGGGGCACCATAAAGAAGTAGCATTATTTGTTTCCCAATTGCCAGCTGGTATTAGTCCAAAACTCTCGGTCGCCATTCTTGAAATCTTGAAATGGGTGTTTTTGTCGTTAATTTCGGGCATTTTTGGATTTGTGGTTTCAAAAGGAATGGAGAAAGTATCGGAATAGAATCTTTATACCTATTCTTTGCATTGGTTTAACTGTTTTGTAAGTATCTCGACCCCATCCTTTCACTATAATCATTATCTTGCAGCTTTCTTTATAGCAACCTCTATTATATAATTTTATTGTATTCATGCTTAAAATTGGAGTGTTAGGTGCCGGTCATTTGGGTAAAATTCATATTCAGCAGTGGCAGGAGATAAGTGGCGTGTCTCTTCAGGGGTTTTATGATCCCGATGATACTCAGGCTGCGACTGCTATTTCGCAATATCAGGTTCCCCGTTATGCTACTGTTGATCAGCTTATCGAAGCGGTAGATGCGGTTGATATCGTTTCTCCAACTTCTTCTCACTACGAATTAGCCAAGAAGTGCCTTTTGGCAGGCAAACACCTTTTTATCGAAAAGCCGCTTGCCCATACATTAGAGGAAGGGAAGGAATTGGTGAAACTGGTGAAGGAAGCAAATGTAAAATGTCAGGTAGGGCATGTAGAGAGGTATAACCCTGCATTTCTGGCGCTTGGTGATCAGGAGATGCAGCCTATGTTTATAGAGGCACATCGCCTGGCTCAATTCAACCCGCGGGGTACAGATGTGTCTGTTATTCTCGATTTGATGATACACGACATTGATATAGTACTTTGCCTGGTTAAATCACCAGTTAAGCGCATATCGGCAAGTGGCGTTTCAGTGATTAGTGAAACTGCTGATATTGCGAACGCGCGGATCGAATTTGACAACGGATGTGTTGCAAACCTTACAAGTAGCAGGATTTCTCTGAAAAAGATGAGGAAACTCAGATTATTTCAGCGTGACGCCTATATTGGAATCGATTTTCTGGAGAAGAAGACTGAGATTATTCGTTTGAACGATCAGGATAAACAGATTGGTATGATGGATTTTCCCATTGAAATTGGAAATGGAGAACGAAAGATTATTTCAGTCCAGATGCCGGAAATACACCCTTTGAATGCAATTAAAACTGAATTGGCTGAGTTTGCCAGTGCTATTGTAAACAATAAGCCTGTCAGGGTGTCGGTGATCGATGGTTTTCAGGCAATGGACGTAGCATATCAGATATTAAAAAAGATGAGTTTGCACAATGAAATGCACAATGTTTAACGTTTTGTTGCGTTATCAGTAAGGAAGTTATGATTATGAAAGGTTTTAAGTTGAGTTTGCAGTATTGCTTATTTATTTTACTCTTTGGTTGGATAGGTCAGGGCTGTAATATCATAAATCCGCATGAACAGGTACCTACCTATATCCATGTTGATTCTTTTACGTTTGTGAAGGATTCTGTGAACAGTTCGCTTTCTACTACGCATCAGATTAATTCTGTATGGGCATATTATAATAACAGCCCTGTTGGTGTTTTTGACCTGCCGGCTACTTTTCCCATTCCCGCCGTTGGAAATGGAAAATTGACACTTTATCCAGGTATCGCCTTAGATGGATTGAATAGTTTTCTTACTACTTACCCGTTCTACTATGGCGATACAGGAGCTATTGTTGCGCAACCCGGAAAGATCATCAATTATGTTCCCAAGACCGGTTATTATAAGGCTGCAAAAAATGTACAAATTACCCAGGGTAATTTTACTGGTTTCCTGCCACTTACAGGTGCTACGGCGTTAACCTACGATGCTGGTGTTTACACTATTACACTTAACCAACCCAATGATACGCTCTCTGAAATTTCTTCAGCAAAAACTTATGCGTTGGCCATTGGTGCTGACGAATATCTGGAATTTGATTACAAAAATACAGTACCATTTTATGTGGGTGTTCAGGCCAATTTGGTTGGTAGCGGTTATGTTGAGAAGATCTATTTATCAGGGATTAACCCCAGCGATCATTGGCAGAAATTTTACCTGTCATTGAAGGATTTCGTTGCTCAATACAAGGCAGATAGCTATACTATTTATATAAAGGCCGGCCTTGATCCAGGGCAGTCTTCCGGGAAAGTTTATTTAAACAGGATTCAAATTTTATATTTCGATTAACCAAGCATGTACCTAAGCCCCGAAAAAAGAAAAGCGATCAGGCAATTAGTAGTGCTTGATTACATAGCCTCAGCTTTGGCCTGGTTAGTGTTTTGGATGTACCGGCAGAATCTTCTGTTCAAGACACCTTACATAGAAACCTTGCGTAAGTTTCATATGCGTGATTACTTGCATACGTTTGTAGTTATTCCATTTGGTTTCCTTTTCTTGTACATGCTTTCCGGCACTTATTTCGATTTGTACCGTAAGTCCCGTCTCAATGAAATTAACCGGACACTTATTTCCTGTATCCTGGGTTGCACCATGGTGTCAGTAATTGTTTTTGCAAATGACACAGGTGATTACGCTTACTTCACCAATGCAATTGGTCACTACCTCCTTATCCAGACAAGCATCATCCTTGCATTTCGGTTGACTATTTTTTACTTTGTCAAGGTCAATCTTATCAAGGGAAGGGTAGGGTTCAATACTTTGATCATTGGTGGAAATCAGCAAGCCATCAATATCTATAAACAAGTAAAGGATAACCCAAAAGTACTGGGTAATATTTTCCTTGGTTTTATCTATTCCAGTAAAGAAGCCAGCAATGGTATGACAAAATTCCTGCCTCAACTCGGCCACCTTTCCCAACTGGAGCAAATTATTGACGACCACCTTATCGAGGAAGTTATCGTTGCTGTCGATTCATCTGAACATCATCTGCTCGAGAATATTCTAACACGTTTATGTTACAGGCCGATGGTGGTAAAGGTTTTACCCGATTATTACGATATCCTGAGTGGCTCGGTAAAAACAAGCAATGTATATGATGCAGTTTTAATTCATATTCACCCAGACTTGATGCCCGATTGGCAGCGGGTTTGCAAGCGGCTGATAGACATCCTTTTTTCTGCCCTTGCATTGGTATTATTGTCTCCATTCCTTCTATTCAGTGCAATCATGGTGTTGTTGTCATCAAAAGGACCGATAATCTATAAGCAACAGAGAATCGGTTTGTTTGGAAGGCCATTTTATATCCTGAAGTTCAGGTCCATGTTCACCGATGCCGAAGTCATGGGGCCGGCATTGTCCAGCAAATCAGACCCCAGGATCACGGGTTGGGGAAGATTTATGCGCAAGTGGCGTATAGACGAGTTACCTCAGTTCATTAATATACTTAAGGGGGATATGTCTCTTGTAGGTCCGAGACCAGAGCGGAAACACTACATTGATATTATCAGCGAAGCACATGCACATTATAAGTACCTTCATAAAGTAAAACCAGGGCTCACGTCCTGGGGCATGGTCCAGTTTGGCTATGCCGAAAATGTGGATGAAATGATAGAACGCATGCGTTACGACCTCCTGTATATAGAAAACTGCTCTCTCGCGCTCGATGTGAAAATCATTTTATACACCTTCATTGTTATCTTTCAGGGTAGGGGTAAGTAGGGGTTTACAGTGAATGTAACCGTTAGTTCCATGCAGTCGAGT
>CANCOG010000065.1 GCA_947379685.1 Flavipsychrobacter stenotrophus
AGCAATACTCCGAATCTTCCATAGTACTTCGGTAAGCGATGAACTAAATGAAATTGTTGATTTTATTGCAGAAAGGCGATTCAATGATCTGTGTTTTCGGGTAAATTTTCAGGTATTGGATATGGGGCAATGGACTTTCATACCTGAAAGAACTGATATCATTGGAGGTATTGAAACCAATCAACTTTTTGAAGTAACCAATAACGTCCTTGATCCTCTGAGAGAGTTTAAAATATTCACCCCTTCGTTTAATTATTTAGGCTGCGATCCATACATTCAGACCCAACCATTGCAGTTTTCTTCAAGCACTCAATCAGGATTTATTAAGATGGAATTATGCGGGTTTAAGCATGGTTTCGGATCGATTTTATATCCAAAGGTTGTTAACTATTTTTCGCTAAAAAATGCAAAGCTCATTTCTTTGCCACCGGAAAGTGATATTTCCTCTACAAAATTAAAGGACCTCCCAAATTTGCCCTTTGCTCCTAAAATTACTTCGTTTTCGATTAAACAATACACAGCTTCTGAATTCTATAGCTTTGACTATCAAAAGAATCAACCACCGATTCAGTGCTTTTCAATAACACCTTTTAAAAATTGTTTAGTATACGATAGTAGTAAATTGTATGACGAGTACACACCCATAGTTAATTTGCCCTTTATTTCTGAATGTTCGACCAATGAGAAGCCAAATATTCCCAAAGGTTTTCCACTTCTTCCCCAAATTGGCTACTCTGGCTATCTGTTTCTTGAATTCGATGTATTGATCGCCCCTTGCACGCTCAATTTGTATTTTGAAATGACAGTTGCCTCGGATGATCTTAAGCCTGACCTGGCAGCGGTAGATTTCTTTGCTTTGACGCAGTCAGGATGGTTACAAATTTCCCTGCTTTCCGACAGTACAAACGGGTTTACCACGTCGGGCATTGTTTGCCTCGACATTCCTGCTGGCATGGATAGTCAGGAGTTTTTAGATATGCCTAAGAGTTTTTGGCTCGCAGTGGCTGCCAGGAATCAAAATATTATGTTTTCAAAAACGGCTTTTTTACAAACGAATGGTATAAAAGTATCCAGAGTGGGCATCGACAATCTTTCAATTACAGAGCAACCCTACCTGGAAAGCAGCTCCATTACCCGGCCGCAATCAATTAATCCGCAGATCGTAAGTGTGACTCAACCTTTCCCTTCTTTTGGTGGAAAGGCGGCCGACACTCAGGCTCAATTGAATCAATTTGTTAGCAATCGTTTGAAAACCAAGGAAAGGGCCATTAATGACGATGACTATTTTCGCCTGATAAAGGGGCAGTTCAATGATATCTTTTATTGTCGCACTTTGTTCGATCCCCAATCTAATAGTACAGGTGTTTTCCTTGTTAAGTCTTACTCCGATTGGCGGCAGGCAGGTGCTTTTTTGCCATTTGTTAGTGATTCAATCAAGCAGGACGTTGCTAAGTTCCTTTCTGATAAAGTCTCCATGTTTGCGAAAATTCAGATGGTGAATTTTGCAACTATACCTATCGTAGTTAAAGCGTTTTTTTCCATTAAGGCAGGTTACGAATGGGCAGGGGTAGTGGCGGCTGTCAATCATTCCCTGAACATATACCTGTCGCCATGGATAAACTCAATCCAGGAACAATATCCAATATGGGATAATATCCAAGAGGGGGCAGTTGCTTCATTTCTAAGAACAGTGGATGGTGTGGATTCAGTTTCGGCATTGTCGTTTTTGGTATACAGTGAAGGAATTTCAAATGACCACCTGCCGCCACTGAAATTGCCGCTCAGTCCGGGTACATTGATTGTCTCCGCATTATGTCACTATTTAATTCCAATGGACTAAATGGCTGAGAATAATTACATAGTAGACCAACCTCTACCGCAATCGGAAGATTTTCAATGGCTCAAAGCCGAAGGATTATCCTTCATTCAATCCATTGCCGGTAACAATTGGTCAAATCTCAATCCCAGCGATCCCGGCGTCACTATACTGGAACAAGTTTGTTATGCACTTACAGAACTCGGTTATTGCGGTAATTTTCCGATAGAAGATATTCTAACTGATGCAAAAGGAAATTTATCGATTAAAGACCAGTTTTATTTGCCGGAAGATATTTTAACTACATCTCCGATTGCAGTAGACGATTACAGAAAATACCTGATAGACGGCGTAAAGGGCGTAAGTAACGCCACTTTGGTTCCGGCAACTTTATATGGAGTAGAAATGCCTGGGGTCTACCAGGTGTATATACTGCCTGAAAAGGATGTAGTTGATGGGGTAAATCTTTGTAATGCAGCGTTCTATTATTTGAATAAAAGCAGGAATATTTGTGAATTGTTTTTGATGCCCAAAATACTAATTCCAATTAAATATGAAATTACCGCTCAGCTAGAGATATCGCAAATGTCCGAAATGGCCAATATATTTGGCGAGATAGAAAATGCACTGGATAATTATGTTTTTCCTTCTGTTCCAGCTCTTGGCGCAAAACAATTGTTTGAAAAAGGGTATGCAACAAACGATGTATTTGATGGGCCGCTACTGCTAAATGGCTTTGTCACAACGGACTCGCTTGGGAAAAAGCGAGACAAAATTTTTGATTTTGAAATATTTGATTTAATAAAGTCAATACCTGGTGTGATCTCACTTACTGGCTTTTCAATTAAAGGATCTCAGAACCCAATTGTAGTTGATGAAAATGAACTGATTAAGTTTTGTTTGAAGACTTCTGTAAGTAACCCAAGTCTTACCGTAAAAGCGAATGGGCTTCTTTTGCCGGACAAGTACCTGAAAAGCACTGTTAAATCTATTGATATTGGAGCGAAGGAGCTGGATGATAGTCTGGTTTATGATTCGTTGCAGCCTAACTCAAAGACGGAACTACCATTAGGTAAATATCGCGAGATCAATTCTTACTATTCCATTCAAAACACATTTCCCGAAATTTATGGTGTGGGTGCAGATTCTGTAGTGGCAAACGCAACTGATTATCAAATTGCACAGTCGCGGCAACTAAAAGGATATCTCACATTGTTTGACCAGGTCATGGCGAACGAATTTTCACAGTTGGCTAATTTGGGGAACTTGTTTTCATTTAACAATTGCATTACGGGCACACCGTCTGACAAGAAGACATTTTACGATGTGAAGGATAAATTTGAACAAGAACACCTGGAGTATCCGGTGCCATACCTGTCTTTTGCCCCAACATATTTTTACCAGTCGCTCTATGAGGTTCCCCACATAAGGCCACTTCTAAAGAACAACAACACATTTGATTTCAGCGTTGAACCAGAATCAGCAAAAATTCTGGAGGAGCAAAGCTGGTCTGATTACAAATTTGATCCATACAATCCGTATATACATGGTTTGAAGGAACTAACTGAGAATGAAACAAATGACCTTACCAGAAGAAATGAAATGCTAGATCATTTACTTGCCCGGTTTGGTGAGTCGCCTTTGATAATTGATGTTATTATCACCAAATCGATCTATTCTGGTAATAGCTTAAGGGATAAGGTTATATTTAAAAGTTTATACCTGCAGAATCTTGGGTTGATCTCTTATAACAGGCAAAAGGCATACAATATTATTGGTGCAAATAAGCTAGACGATCTGTGTTCGACAGAATTTGGAGACAAAATGGTTAAGTACTTTACTGAATTCGGCCACTACTCAGTTTTTAGGGATGGCATCTTTGATTCAGCATCTACTGACCACCTTGAAAAGCTCTATGAGTCAGATTTTGTTAATTACTCGGCAATAGAATTGAAACTATCGTTGCTATTTGGCCTAGGGACAATATATCGTGAATTCATTTTCTGCAATATAGAAGAAAGTGTTTTGGGGTTAAATTCAACTAGTGATATTATAACTAAATTAACCCTTAAGTTAAAAGTGGCTTTATGGCTGCAATTAGAGCGAAAGGGTTTTTTATTAATTGAAGGCGGCTCTGCTTTCGATTTGGTAGATGTCAGAAACGGTGTCTGTAAAGTCAATAGTCTAGAATACCAGAGCCACATCATTTTAATACGTGATATTAAAAATGAATGTTTCCTGGTTGTAAATGACATTTTGGAGAACAGTGTAGCAAAAGATATCAGGGAATTTATTGGAAGCTGCAACGACATTGATCTTAATTTCATTTGCAGTTCCGGATTAATTGTTATGGGAGCCAATATCTATTCGCTTTCAATCATTTACGGAGATTTTCAGCAATACTTTCCTGATATAAATCTTATTAAAGGTCATGCTGATTCAAATTATGAATTGTACTCTAAGAAGGAATATATAGGTAAAATATTGAGACTGGGTATTTTTCGCCCATGCGTCACAATGGTTTTTCCTGATTTTATTCCAGCATTCGTAGCGGAAGATTTCACACACAGACTTAAGGTATTTATGCAAACCATGTTGCCTCCACATGTGCAGTACCGTCCTTATCCTGCAACCGGCGGTCAATTAAAAAATATTATTCCGGCATTTGTTAAGAAGCGCAATAGCCTTATTTATAAAGAAAATTTAGAATGAATATTTAGATTAGAGAAACAGGAAAATGGCAGAAATTCAAGAGCATCCGGAACATTTAGTTTCCAGAATTAAATGGGGTACTACTTTCGATGACGAAAGCAGGGCAAAGGAATTTCAGGAGCGGATAAGCTCCTGGAGCCAGAACGTAATGCCACTAATTCTGATTGATGTTTTTGAAAAACAATGCCCACCCGAACAATTTTGGAATATTCAAACATTGGAACTTGACCTGAAATCAATTGATTACGCAAATTTGGAAAGTGATCTAAGTATCAGGTTCCGAGATCGACTTTTTGAACAACTTGCCATTTTTGCCCGTCAGACAGGCTCTGGAATGCCCGGTTCTTTCATTTTGTCTGATGAAGACAGAGATATAGAAATCATCGCCGGCTTCCTGCAAAATGGTGTTTTAACATGGAACTACAAGCCCAAATATGGTTCTGTGAATGAAATGTTTGCGCGGTTAATTCAACGTGACAAGCGCAACTTTTTAGACAAGGTAAATGAAATTTTACAAGTCGATGAGCAGTCAAGGAGACGAATCGCCTGGCAGTTTACAGAGCAAAGCATCACAGAAACTATTAAGTCGGTTGAACACGAAAATACAGATCTTGTATTTGCCTTTACAAATGAACTGTCCCGTATCCAGAAAGAAGGGACTGTGGTACATGGCAGTGAACATGATTTCAGGAAAAACTTATGGTTGTGGGTACTTAATTACTTGTTTGTAGACCGGGGATCAGGTTTCAATCGCGTCGCATTCATGAAAAGTACCATTACCCAAATGGCCAGGCATTACAATGTAGGATACAATGACCTTTTACATAAAATTGAAAAGGCCGCTGTTCTGGCGACGAAGGGCTTAAATGTCAATGCTGATTTTTTGAAGACTTTAGATATTTTGATCACAGAAAAACGACCTCAGGAGTCAGCAAATATTTTTTTGCAACATGACGAAAGCTTGACCGAAAACCTGAACTTTCAGCTGACTGGAATTGCAGGCTATTTATTGTATGGTACGCTTCCTGCCGGTGCTGAAATAACGGTAACCTCCACAGAAGACCTTTTTAACGAACAAATTATGGAGGCCCCGGAGTCGCTTTCAAATTTGTTAATCGATTTGGCTTCCCGTTATGAAAAGGTACGAATGAGATTAGCGAGTCTGTCTGACTCAGTGATATTTAAAATAATTGCCTTAACTGAACCTGCCGACTACAATGAAATAATAGAATTCAATTATGAACTAACGACGATGCAGCAAACAGAATCGTTAGTTCGAACTGGGCATTCAGAATTCAAAAGGAACCTGTGGTTTTGGATATTCAATTCCCTGTACAGTAACGCTGGATCGGTGTTCAATAGAGTGGAGATGATGAAAAGCACGCTCCTTCAAATGGCGAAAAACTACAATGTCGAATTTAGTGAGATCTTGGCTGCACTGGATAAGATTGTTTCAGATGTTGCAAAAAGCCCAGGTATTTCAGATGAAATTGTACAGGTAGTGAGGTACTTATCAGAAGTTAAAGCCCTGCAAAAAAACTGGGATGACGAATTTTCTGGTGATCTCAATACGAATTTTTTCTGGCAGCAGTTAGATAGTCAGTTTCGTAATAGAAATGAAAGACGTAATCCTGCGAATAAAATTACATTTAATGAATTGCTCGCAAGGCTGAGCAATGAAGACAGAGATAGGTTCGCAAGTTTAATATTTGAACAGAAGAATGATGCTGCATATTGGACAGCAATAGCCGAAGACCTAGACGGGCATTCGCTTGAAATTATGTTGCAGGCGCTCAATAGTACTATGCATAGCGACATTCTTGTCTATATCCGTTTTTTTGAACGTGCGGTCCCGCAAGCAGGGCTTATATGTGATAGGAAGATTCTTTGGAAAATTGGATTGCAAATGTCATCCGGGCAAAGGGGGGTGAGGTTGGGAAATCATATAATCCTTAATTCCTTTGTTAAGGAAATACTCAGTAAAAACAATATTGCCACTATTGATCTGCTCGAAAAGATGATGGACGCTTGCCGGGCAATAGCGCTTAAAAGACTTGATGCACACAAGATATATGATGAGCTGATTTTTTTATTGGACGTACATTTAGAGGAAAATACCGATCAGTTTTTTTCTGGTGACTCCGGTGTTTTATTGGAGCTGCTTTCGTCGCTGATAGATTCAAATAAAGAGGCAACTCAATGTAATTCCCTTATTGAAAAATTAAGCCGCCGCATTGCAGCAAATCCCGAAAGTGCTATTAGTTTTTTTGCAAATTATCCCGAAAAAAGGGTTTTGAAAAGCACATTGCCCAAGCTACTAAATAGTTACCTGGCTAGCCGCATATTATGCCAGGTAAGTTCCCCACTTAACACATTCGGTAGCTTGCTTTTGCGACTGACTTCTGATTTAAGAACCATCACCAGCAACAGCCAGTTGGTTGCCTTTATTGAAGTGAATTTCGCTAAATCTCTGGTGGAGAAAATGGTGTATCGCCCGAGTGCTGATTTGCGAGCGTTGGTTATTGCCGTTTTTGAAAAACTGCTTTACGAAGTGCCGCCAGGTTTAGAAAGCCAGTTTGTAAGCTTCTTAAAACAATTGGCCAAGCACTCTGGATTGGAGATTACGGATGAACTGATCTCGGAAATGGCAAAAAAGACAGTTCCTGGCGATCTCAAAATTTCCAGTCTTATTGATGCCATTGAAATGGGAGAGGTGGATAGTTTTGATACCTGCAGGCTGCTTTCAAGAAATTTTTTGACTGAGGAATTTATACAATTGAGGTCTAGTGTATTTAGCGGTGGGGAAGCCATATCAGAGCATATTCTTCCCGGTGCATTTATTATACTCAAGGAAATTGTTGAGCCAGCTAAGTTGATACTTTCTAACGAAGATACTGTCTTGGAGTCAGAGATCGGCTCCACACTTTCAGACAGATACTGGTCGTGCCTGGTTAATCATACTGCATATAATGGTTCACTACTGGCTTTCACCAGGTATTTCAAATCAGAGGTTCTGTTCGCCTTTCCTCGGTTGAAAGAATTTCTACATAAAAGTATTCAGGCCGGCGAGGACGAGGGAGTTATTCAATTTTCTACCGATAGGGTGGTGCAATTTCGAGATTTACCATCTTTATTAGATATATGCTTGTCATCACCAGGGGCCAATTTCTTGTATAATGGACAGACCTACCATGCTGAAGAAATTATCAATACGGCGATTCAACGATATCCAGCCCTTTTTTGGGGCGTTTTAGAAAAAATACAGGTATCTGACGGTTTGATTCTGCTAATTGAACAGGCAGTTTCTTTTAATGATTTTTGTTTTTGGATAACAAGAGACCTGGCTTCTTCTTTTCGTGAAGCACTGAGGAGCGTTCACCTCTTGTATCTTTTAGTGGTTGAATGCGCTTCGAAAAGCATGGGTCATAAGGTCAAATTCGAGTTTTGGCATGCATTTTTGAATTGTATTAAGACAAAAAGCCTATCTGCGAAGGAGCTTGATCGACTGGTTCGGTCTTCTTTGGATTTTCTTACCGAATCGGGTAACAGCAATATGCTGGAAATGGCAATTCAGGCAGGCACCCAAAAAATACCCCTTAACAATAGGCTGAAGCAGGCCCTTGCACAATATGTTCCTGTTTTGTTTACAGCTTCGAAAATGAGTGAAGAGGCAGGGAGCTTAGCGCTCGAAACTTTAGTGCAAGGCGATTTGATAGGGGAGTTTATAAGTGAGTTGGTGTCTGCAATGAGCGTCCCGTTAGCTGTAAAACTGCCTGCACGCAAAGGGCTAAAAGATATAATGAAGAAAATTGTTATGCAGCATCCAGCTCAATTAGGCTACGTTTTAAAATATAAACAGATTGGTGAACGGCAGTTGGAGTGGATTTCGAGAAATGTAGCATTTAATGACCTTACGATCTCACTGGGTATTTTCAACAGAAGTGCAAGATTTTCACTTTCTGCTATATCCGGCCTATACGAAGCACTGGGTAAGTTACAGGTGCCAGGGACATCACCCGAAGCATTACAGCACATTTTATTCAAAAAGGTTTTGAGGGCATGGACAACTGGTAACTGGAAAATTATATCCGGTGACCAGGTTTGGAAGGAACTGATCTGGGAGATAACAATACAGAATGGTATTTCGAAACAGGAATTCCTGAAACAAGTCAGATCCTGTCTGCCTCAATTATCACCGGCATTACAAAGTTCATTTAGATTGATCTCAGATACCAAAAAGGAGACTCCAAAGTTGGCATCAGTGCCCGCCAATGTGCCTTCGGTAAAAAGAACAACGATGCAAAATCTGACTAAACTTAAAAACCAGGGTGGAATTCACGTATACAATGCCGGTGTGGTGCTGATCAATGGTTACTTGCCCATGCTTTTTGACAGGCTTGGCCTGTTGAACAATAGGGAGTTCGTAAGTATTGAAGCCCGTGAAAATGCAGTCCACTACCTGCAGTATGTTATTACAGGTCTGACTTATACAGAAGAAGTTTACTTGCCCTTGAATAAAGTGTTGTGCGGTTTACCTCTTGAACAGGCTCTGAAAAGTGGAATTGACATTTCAGATAAGGATAAGCATACAATTGAGAGTATGATCAAAGCAATAATCGGTCATTGGCCTGTTATTGGTGCAAGTTCGATTGAGGGCTTCAGGGGCAATTGGCTGGTTAGGGATGGGTTGTTAAAAGAACAGGAAGAAAAGTGGGAGATTGTTGTAGAAAAACGGCCCTATGACTTGCTGATCAACAAATCGCCATTCTCCCTCTCAATGATAAAATACCCCTGGATGAGTAAGCGATTGGAAATTATTTGGCCCTACTAAAACAATTTTTAAAATGAACATAATTATCCTGATCAAAGCGATCGATAGCAGCTAGGTATATCAAAACATGTAAGTGATTTAACCGATTTTTTAATCTAAAAAATATAAAAATGAGTACTTATAATGATAATTTACACTCAAGTATTGTGGCTTCGATGCAAATGCAGAATGTTGAATTGGAACAGATTTCCTCTCAGCAAGATGCAGCAATGTTCACACTATTTTATGCCGAAGGTGCGACGGTTACTGCATTCCAAAAGTTGAATGATGCCAACACCAACGTGGAAAACAGCAGCACAATTTTAACGCAGGCGGTTGCATGCAGCAGCTTATCCAACAATGTTTTGCTTTCTGCCAACCAGGCTAGCAATTATATAAACCAGTCAATTACCAACATTAGCATAAGTGCATCTAATGTACAAGTAGCTTCAAATGCAATTGTGAGACTGGCAGGCGATATGGGCAATATTTTTGCCATCATTAACGCTGCAGATTTTAAGGAAAGTATTTATAAGCTCGCTAACACCGCTCTCTTTAATTTAAATACGACGGCTTATTGTGCTGAAATTGCTTCGAAAATTGCCATGGATGCCTCCGCCGCAACAGCGGAGGTAACTGCAGCCCAGGTAAAAAGTAAGGCAAAGAATACAAATGACCTGACAACCACTTTGTTGAATACATGTCAGGCAAATTACAATTCAGTTACATCCTCCTTAGATGCATGTAAAAGTGTATATGGTAATGCAAGTGCAATAGAAAAGAAAGCGGAGGGAGCAATGGAAGATTTAAAGACCGATTTTATATCGACTGGGCAATCTTTGAAAAACATGAATTTGAACTTAAATATGGGCTTAAATGTTGCATTTAGCAAGCCTGTTAAAATAAGTGAAACGTTGCAAAATGATCCATTCGTTTTAATGGCAAATGTGTCCTTCCTTAGTCTGACCGATCCTTTTATTGACGTTCCACAAGACCCTAGAGTATCGTCCGCGCCGATTGCAAATCCTATAAAAGAGTATTACCTTATAGCAGTTAAGCAAAATATTAAATATACGTTCTCGATAGAAAATGCTCAAAATCTTGTCTTTTCCAGCAAGAGTGACATCAATCCAGATGACATAAGTGACAAACCGACAAAAGCAAACCCAGTATTGAACAAGTTTATCAAAGTCGATTTTAAGCCTGTCCCTGAGCAGAAAAAAATTGAGCAGTTGGTTTATTTTCAACGTTCGACTGATAGCACGGAAAAATTAAAACAAGAAGTTGTATCGAAAAAGGATGTGTTTAATGAAAATCTATTGGCATACGATTCGGACGGAGACCCAATTAAATGGGGTAATAACTATTCCTTTTTTGTATATGCTGTCTATACCGATGTACATAAGCGAAACCTGAATTCCTTCGACGATTTCCTATCGGCACCATCCCGCGGATTTTTACCCGAATCGAAATTACGTGCGGCGTCAAATTTGATTGTAATAACTTCTTTGGTTGCTGGGAAAAAGACGACCAAATTGAATTTTTCAGTTTCACAAATTAACGTTCCGGCAATAGACGGGCTTGTGACCTTTCGCGCAATGTTTCTTCCCTATCAGAAAGACGTGCCAGATGGATTGCTGACGATGGAAAAATTGTGTAATATAGAAAGGGAGGTATTTGGCAATGAATTGGTAAATGCCGTAAGCTCCATGAAGAGCGGAGCGGTTATACCGATTTACTTCAATTTGAACCTTGCCGAGAATATTCATGCCGATAATTACTTGACACCAGAGTTACATCACACAACAAACAAAGACGGCAGCATAACCTATGATGCAATTATTCATGAGGACACAACTGACGTTTTCGGGAACCTTTTGATCGTTGGAGATATGTATGTGCCAGTTGTGCTATCTTTTATTGATAATGCTGCATATGTAAATATATTATCTGAACTAAATTACATTTATAAACATTAAAATTTTATTTTATGTCAAACATGACAGTGCGTAATTATCCACAAAAGTATAGTGTAACTGATAAAAAGAAGGCAGAACTCGATGCACTCCGCATTCAGGTTGATGCTGCGCAGGCAGTTGTTGTACAAAATCAGGCAATAGTTAATTCCCTTGCAGATAAGTCACAAAAATTTAATGGTTTTCTGACCACCGCCGATGCAAGGCGAACAAAAACACTTGCCGATAAAAATCAATTTGATCAGGTGCTTGAAGTGTCAAGTGATTTAAAAGATAATTCCACTTTAGCATTGGTGAAAATTCAAGGGGCCGGTGATAATGATCAAACTTCTGCAGTTTACTTAACAAATGCGTTGGGAAGCCAATGCAAGGATGTCATTGATAAGTTGATCTATTCCGCTGAAATGGTAAATCGGCTGGCGGCAGTCGTTATCAGGGAAAAAGCACTTAATCCTTTAATATCTGATGATTTGGTATCTATGCTCGCTCAGGCAGGTAGCGATGCAAACAATGCTGTTACATTGGCGCTAATTGCGCTTAAGTCATCTGCCGCAGCTTGTGCATCAAACGTAGAAGCTGAAGCTGCATTGTCGCTTGAGAACATGCAGTCGCAAAATTTATTTGCTTTAATGAGCGGCATTGGTCAGAAGGTACAACGGAGCTTGTTGGAGAGAATTGAAGCAGCGTTTGAAAGAGAACTCGCAAAAATTGATCTTGGAGACCTTCTTAATGAGCACAGCAGTATAATCAGTCAGTCATTTGGCGATGCATTTAACAAAACACAAAATCAGGGTGTGATAGCTATCAATGCACTTTCAGTATTTATAGATTTTTTTAAAGCCGATTTAATTGCTGCTTCAAAGAATTCAAAAATTGTGCAGGATATTATTCATGATTTAATTAGCTGCCTTGAATCTGCCTGGAAGGCGGTATTCCACGGCTCTGGAAATGAAGCAGCTGACGACATTTCATTAAAAGCTCTGATCACTAAGGAATATACTAATGCGTTGCACAACTATTCAACTATTTTTAAAGCCAACCAGGAGGTTACCGGGCAATTGAATTTTGCCACACAACAACTTAATAAGTCTCAGGTCACCCTCAGTTCATTACAATCGGGTTTTGCTGCAGCCAATGCTGCAGCCCTGGCTAATTAAAACCGACAATTCCCCCATGCCATACTTTTCCTGCTTGGCATGGGGAAATGTTGTCGCCGCTACGTAGATTACACATTTAAAAATCAAATTAATGGAATCAGTTTTCAGAAATTTTTACAGAAATTGTTATTTACGGACTAACGGGTTTATGCCCGCCCAGCCACTCGATCATTTGTTTTTTCCGGGTGACTTTTTCCAGATCAGGAACGGTGAGCTTTTCGTTTTAGGAAATATTTTTCGGAATGGCGTGATTGATCAGGGCGATTGCAAGATCGGGACCGGAATCAAGCAGAACCCAGCTAACTGGCAATTTAGCGATGGTGTTTCCAGGCCTTACTTAGGGCGTGGGGTTGGTAAGGATTTAGACGGTGAATTTGAATACAGCAAGCAGTTGCTGGCATTCACGGCGCGGGGCAGTTTCATGTTCAAGGGCAGCAACCCAGAATCGGTCAAGATCCTGAATTTTAACGACCTGCAGTCGGCATTGATCATTAAAATGACTCAGACCATGTTCTCGTTTCGTGAATTGTATATTGTAACTGAGGTAGTAGCGCCTTCAGACTGGGTATTGGCGGTGGCCGGGGCTTCGAACGCCGAGCTCGAAATTGCGGCAGATAGCGGAGATTCGGTAACTGTAGATGTGTTTGGGCACCATAAATCAAGAACAATTCAATCGCGGGATATCGAATATTATCACCATGAACGGAACCGGAAACCAACATTTTTCAAGGCCAAAAAATTGGTGGTTCAAGATGAACGGAAAGAAGTATTTATTAGTGATCTACTCAGGCAACGCATGGATGTAAATCAGTGGGCAAGAAATTTCTTTGACTATGATTTTCACGCTGAAAGCTTGAATTACCATCAAATGCCTGCAAATGCTGGTGCCAGCGTTTTGGATATGTTACAGGCAAACGAGTTGAATCCTAATACTGCCCTTCAATACTTCAGGTGGGGTGATGCCAATTTAGATGATATTGAAAAACTATTTACGATATATGGACATTAATCAAAACATTACAACGTTAAACGAGGAAATTGATTGGTTGCAGGCAGTAATTGACCAGGCAATCATTACTTACCTGATACAGGAAGGACATGAAAAACAATGGCGTGATATTCCGTTGCCTGACCTCAATGAGTCCGATGGACCTTATGCTGAGTATGTTAATACTAATCAGTTAGGGAAATTGGATCGGCTTGCCATAGCTTTAGCCATTGCACCGCATATAAGGCCAGAAGCGCTCGATATTTTTTTTGCGAAAAACCAACTCTATGACCGTGGCTTTACCGAGTTTGGCGGTGCAACCGATAAAAACTACAGTGGGTTCCTGCCCACCGGGCAA
>CANCOG010000066.1 GCA_947379685.1 Flavipsychrobacter stenotrophus
TTTTGGTGTGGGTATATTTTTCATAAGGTGTAAATAAGACTTCGGCTTCGCTGAGGTCTTATTTTTTTTGATTAACTTCCGGTTAAATATTTTTTTAAAAAAAGCCCCAATATTTTTTGGCAGATTAAAAACAGTACGTACTTTTGGTGTGGGTATATTTTTCATAAGGTGTAAATAAGACTTCGGCTTCGCTGAGGTCTTATTTTTTTGTGTTTGACAGGATAAACTCCTTTAAAAAAGTTCATATTTTTTTTGGAAATTTAAAAACAGTCCGTACTTTTGGTGTGGGTATATTTTTCATAAGGTGTAAATAAGACTTCAGTTCTCTGAGGTCTTATTTTTTTGTAACTGCTCCTATCGCCGCCGATTCCCAAAGATGTTGAATTGTTATTCTTTAGCAATCGTGAACATTAGTTTTCATGTCAAACAATTTTTGACCAGAAAACATATAAGCAGATCACTATTTAATAATTTTTAACACCAACAACCTCTCAACTTTTTGCGAGCGCATACTTTTGTGCTACTTTTGGTGCGGGTATATTTTTCATAAGATGTGAAAGGGACCTTGGCTTTGCGCCAGGGTCCTTTCTTTTTTACACCCATTTACCATGGGCGAGAAATTTTCAAAAAAAATATTCCTTTTCTTTTGCCTGTAATAAAAATAATAGTAACTTTGGTGTGGGTATATTTTTCATAAGGTGTAAATAAGACTTCGGCTTCGCTGAGGTCTTATTTTTTTGCCCTAAACGAAGCAAAAAATAATGGAAATTTATTTTGCAGATTCGGAAACTTTCCTACATTTGTGGTGGGTATATTTTTCATAAGGTGTAAATAAGGCTTCAGTTCGCTGAGGTCTTATTTTTTTGTGCCTACCCCCACTGTTGATCCTTTAAAGTTTGATGCATATCGTATATCCACCATCCAACCGGCTACTTTTTAAATTTTGAATTACCTTCACCGTTGTATGGAAATTGTTTGTACGCCGGAAGAGTTGCGGATTTTTGAATTGGTCGGTAATGCATCGGCTGAATTAAATGTAAGCTGCTACCTGATTGGCGGATTTGTGAGAGATAAATTACTAGGCCGCCCGACAAAGGATGCTGACATCGTTTGCACAGGTGATGGCATTGCACTTGCACATGCAGCAGCGGCATTGCTCAAACCCCGCCCTCACGTTAGTTTCTTCAAAAATTTCGGTACTGCGCACTTTCGGTACAATGATTTCGATCTGGAATTTGTTGGTGCCCGGAAGGAGTCATACAGGGCAGAATCGCGCAAGCCCGATGTGGAACCCGGCACTATTGAAGATGACCAGCTGCGCCGTGACTTTACCATAAATGCGCTGGCGATAAGCCTCAATAAAGATGACTTCGGGAAACTAACTGACCCTTTTGACGGGCTTGCAGACCTGGAGCGCAAGATCATTCGCACTCCGCTTGGACCCGACGTTACTTTTTCTGACGACCCGCTGCGGATGATGCGCGCAATCCGATTTGCAACCCAACTTAATTTCGAGATACTTCCAGAAGTTTTTGAAGCAATATGCAGGAACTGTGAGCGAATAAAGATCATTTCGCAGGAGCGGATAACCGACGAGCTGAATAAAATAATGGCCGCTGCAAAGCCTTCGGTGGGTCTGGATCTTTTATATAAAAGTGGCTTGCTCAAGCACTTTTTCCCGCAGGCCGTGGACCTTACGGGAGTGGAGATCATTGAAGGTAAGGGACACAAGGATAATTTCTACCACACGCTACAAGTAATTGATAATACTGCAGCCAAAAGCGATAACCTCTGGCTACGTTGGGCGGCGTTTCTGCATGACATTGGCAAGCCAGCCACCAAGAAGTTTGAAGATGGCCATGGGTGGACCTTTCACGGGCACGAGGTTGTTGGTGAACGCATGACGCCGCGCATTTTCAAACAGCTGAAGCTGCCGCTGAATGACCGCATGAAGTATGTGGCCAAGCTGGTTGCGCTGCACCTGAGGCCAATTAGCCTGACGAAGGAGGACATTACCGATTCGGCTATGCGCAGGCTGTTGTTTGATGCAGGTGAAGACCTGGAGGATCTGATGATATTGTGTGAAAGCGATATCACCTCCAAGAACAAGATGAAGGTGAAAAAGTACCTGGAGAATTTTGAGATAGTAAAAGAACGGCTGGTAGCTGTTGAAGAAAATGACCGGATCCGCAGCTGGCAACCACCGATAAGCGGGGATGAGATCATGCAAATCTTCAACCTTACCCCATCGCGGGAAGTTGGCGTGCTGAAGAATACGATAAGGGAAGCAATTCTCGACGGGGTGATACCTAATACATTTGAAGCGGCATATGCATTGCTTGTTGAAAAGGGTAAGGAATTGAAGATACAGCCGGTTGGGAATTTTATCCGTCCGTCTGGTGGAGAGGGATAGAAGGGCGCATGCGATATCTATTGAATCGGCATAAAAATGTAACATTGTGCAATAAAGGTGTGATGCCGATGTAATCATGACATTTGCATAGATCCTCTGCTTTCAATTGACCGGAATGGGGGGTAAAAACACCTGGTCTCCGGGACACATACTACACTGCATTTTTTTAAAAACATTCTGTATTTTGTTAGCCTAAATGACCTGAATATGTACCTCGGAAACATCCTAAAAAGACTGGCCTTTGTAGTTCTCTTGCTTTTTGTCTTTACACCAGCCCCGGCACAAGTGGATAAAATTTCCTGGAGAAAGGGTGTTAAGCTTACCTGGGACGACTTTCAGGGAACGCCAAACACCTCATCGCCCTATATTGCGTATACTTCGAACTGGATCAACTACACCTATAACTGGGATGGAAACAAAAAATTGAGCTTTAATGTGACTTGCTCGTTTCAGCGGAGCAAATCATGGAAGAACTCTAGTCACAATTTAACGGAGGATATTTTGCAGCACGAACAAGGGCACTTTGACATTGGTGAAATCTACACCAGAAAAATGCGCCAGGCATTCACCAATTACTGCGCGAGTCATACTTACAACACTAACACACAATCAGACCTGGACGGCATTTTTCATAAATTGCTGGATGAGACGCATGTTATTGAAGACAGGTACGACAATGAAACGAACCACAGCATTTTGACTGCGAAGCAAACTGAATGGTATGCAAAAATCACGAGCATGCTGGAAGAACTATCTGCGTACGCTGAAAAACAGTGAGTTTAATAAGAAGTGCAGTGTGGTGACGGCAGTCACAAACTGCCGGGACTAATAGACACGAGTCAGATGACGCACAGAAGGCTAAGCTACAAGACTCGCGCCAGTGTCGGAAGGCAAGACAATACCAGCAGCATCGGGATATTTCTAACCCCACTTTGGGTTACTTCCCCGCCGCCTCCGGTGATTCTTCATTCAAAAAATTATGGTCTTCTTTTTTGTGGATACCGAAGTTGTATGCGGCGTTCAGGCCGAAGCGGCGGGTGTCACTTTTGCGCAGGCCAGTTGCATGGGTGGCGCCCTGATTGATGGTGAATTCGTTGTTGTTGGTAAAGAACATGTCTGTAATGCTGGCGGTGAGTTTCAGTTTCTTGTTGAAGAACTGGCGGTTGAGGCTGAGGTTGAGCGCACCAAAGGGACTGAGCTCGTAAAACTGTAACTGACCATTGAGGCGAAGGAAGCCATTTAATACCAGCTGCGTTCGTTTGTCGATCTTTAAAGTCTGATAGGTAAAGAAAGACCAGCTGCCACGCTTATAGGATAGTGGAGCACCGCCGTACTGGCCTTCATAAAAATTGTGGTTGTATTGCGCGCCAACTATGAAAAAGTAAGTTTTACCGGGAGGAATGCCGCCAAGGCCGCGCAGGTAAAACTCGCGGTTGCGACCGAGGTTATCGTAGGTGCGATAGGATTGCCTGTGGCTGCTGTCGGCCTGGTATACCACCTGAGAAAAAATGTCAGTCATATCGTTGTAACCAATTGCAAACAGTGGGCGTTCATCCACGGAAACATTTGCTTCATAATTTTTGGTGAACTGGGGTTTGAGTGAAGGGTTGCCCGTCTCGGAGAGATACTGATCTACATAACGAGGAAAGGGGTTCAGATTTTCATAGCTGGGGCGGGTAATTGTCTGGCGGTATATGAGGTATGCGCGCAGCTCAAAACCCGCTATGCTCATCACCTTCCTGCTTAAATATATGTACGGAAAAAAGTCGGTGCGATTAACCTTAAAGCCCGTATCAGATGGAATGAGCTGATTGCCATTCATGTTGGTGTTTTCCAGGCGGGTACCCATTTTCAGCAGGATACCGTTGAAGTTCTTTGACGCCTGCACATAGGCTGCGTAAATGCGCTCGTCGTAATTATAAGTGTTGGTGCGCTGCGGATCGTTTGCCGTTGTACCGCTATGGCTTATTGTATAGAGGGTGGTGTTATCGAACCATACGGCGTTTATTTTGAGGCCAGCCTCGAGGCTGATCTTCCCGGGTAACTTTTTAACAAAGTCGGTACGCAAAGATAGGTACTGCAAGTGCGTTTTTATATCACCGTTACCTGAAAGCTCAGCGTTAAAGGGCAGTGTGTAAGCTGTAGCGTATGATTGTGTTGCTGTGGTTGGAACGTAGTTCCAGGAGGCATCGGTGGTCCACTCTGAGCCGGAGGTGTCGGGCTTGTATTTAGTAGAAACACCCTGGGTTATATTGAGATTATCGGTATTGTTGTTGACAGCGGTGGTGTAGTTGACGGACTGTGCCCCTGTGCTCACCTTTTCAATAAAAGCAGGGCTATTGCTGCTGTTTTCATTGTTGTTAACGCTGATGCGCCCATCGTAATTCAGTTCCCATT
Organism: Flavipsychrobacter stenotrophus; assembly: GCA_947379685.1. Classification (GTDB taxonomy): domain Bacteria; phylum Bacteroidota; class Bacteroidia; order Chitinophagales; family Chitinophagaceae; genus Flavipsychrobacter; species Flavipsychrobacter stenotropha_B. The sequence goes on from CANCOG010000066.1 coordinate 4,811, forward strand.
TCTTACCGGGAGTATACCCAATACTATAGTAGCCGAAGTAAGTAGAGGCCGGGTACTTTGTGTAGGCATTCTGTGATAAAAGCGAATCGGCACCAAACACTCTGTCGGTCTTCAGTTGCTCACCCGTCACCCTGTGGCTCGCCTGCAATGTAAGGCTGGTAGCGAATTTCCCGTCATTGTTGGTTATTGTAATACCCCCAAACTGATTGCCATATACGCCTTGATTAATGCCTGCGTTGGCATTACCAGTAAAGCCAATGCGCACACCTTTTTTCAGGATGACATTAACGATTCCCCCGCTGGAAGAAGCATCGTAGCGGGATGAGGGGGTGCGCATTATTTCAATGCGATCTATGGAATTGGGCGGCAGGCCCTTCAGCATGGCGGCGACATCTGAATTGCTCATCTTCTGTTCGCGGCCATTGATGTAAATAGTTGCCGGAGTTGTGCTGGAGATATAAATGTTCCCATCCTGATCCACAAACAAACCCGGGACTTTTTCCATGATATCATAGGCGCTGGTGCTGCTTGAAGCAAGCGGCTCGGGGTCCACGATTGTCTTGTCATCTTCCTGCCTCATGAGTGGCTTTTTTATAGTGATCTCCACTTCCCCCAGCGTCTTTGAGACCGGTTCTGCTGTTATCGTAAAAACGGGGCGGTCGCCTTTTACTACTATATTTTTTAACCCCTTTTTGTAGCTCATAGCATACCACCGAACTATGTAATTCTGCCCTTGTTCTAATGTAAAAAAAGCGCGGCCGATGCTATCTGTCGTTCCTTCAAAATGAAAGTGTGCCGAATCGGTCGCGCTGCAAACCTGCATGGCGGCGTAGGCAACAGGCGTGTTGTCGGGGTCTGCAATTTTGAACTTTACCGATACCTGCTGCGCTAATGCGTCGGTCAGGAAAAACGAAAAGAAACTGCATAGCAGGAAACGGTTGATTGGGCGTGACACATGACAAAGATAATGTGATACACCCTTCCCTATAATTTCATTCAGGAATTTTGGTATTTTTAGTTTTAAATACCTTTCTCCATATGAAACATATCATCTCCCTAATGTTGCTTTGGTTTTGCAATTCGCTACCGGGATACAGCCGTGCAATAGATTCTATAATGACCAAGGAGGACCTTAATAGGTTCATGGTGACGAGGGTTGATACGAGCCTGTCCCGAGTGAAACTTCAACCAGAAACTTCAAGAGATACCGGAAAGTACTCAACCAACTCGTTCTATAAATTGGACATAAATAATGATGGACTCACTGATCTTGTAATCAGTTCTGCGAAAGGGGTACTGTTCTTTGCTATACTGGACAATGGGAATAATACTTTTTCTATTGTGTCCCTGAGTAGTTTTTGGAAGTATGACGTGAATTATTCAACCCCTTTCAGGCAACCGTTGATCAATATTCTTCGACGTGGAAACAGTACGATCCTCGTGACCCAGGAGCAACACTGGGACTCTGACACGCTCTATGGCAGGGGGCGAACAGACTCGCTAATTTGCATAAAAGGCGAATGGGCTGAATACAGTGCGCATCCTGACACCTTGCAGATAGCGCATATAAAAATAGACGTAGACGATCTATTCCTTGATGAGATACATGTCGACCTCGATTCTTCAGGAAAGTTAATGTACAATTACTCAGCCGACCGTCCCAACAGGTTCGGAAAGATGTCAAAAACAGGCTTTGCTAAAATCAGTGCTGCCATCAACTATTTAGGATTCTCACATTACCGTAGCCATTTTCAAAAATCTTGTGACGACTGCGGGTCATTAACTATGGTTGTAACCTATGCCAATGGGAATGTAAAAACAATTAAGGACCATGGAATGGCAGGTACATTTGGGCTAGAACATCTCTACCCGTATATCTTCAGGACTTGTGAAAACGCTTTAAGGTAAATCTGGAACGGAACTATACCCAGAAACGAAAACTAATTATTGGTTCTAGACTGGGCAATCAGGAATGGAAGCTATTGACCGCAAAAGATCTAATTGGTGATTTACAGAGGCAGAAATAAATGCTATACATGACTTTTGGGAGAGGCAAGGACATCCCCACAGATGCAAATACATGCGACACCTACGGCATCGGTACAAAATTCTAATGCTTTTCTATTAAGATGTGATGCCTCTGGCATCATGACATTTATTTGTGTCCAGCTAGTTGTTGAGGATATAGTAAACGCCCCTTCCTGGCATTTGCATGGCAAACGCGGGCTATAGCCCCCTCATACTTTTCATCCTCACCCTTTGAGCTAACTACTCTTTCCCTTCTCCGGCTTTTGCATCCGGCTTAGTTTCATCGGTCTTCTTGTCATTTCCTTTGGCAGGGTTTTGGATGCCCTTGCCTAATATGTAGCCGGAGATTCCGCTCAGGATGGCGGCCAGTTCGCGGCCTTCCAGTACGCCGAGTACACCAAACAGAATGATGGCTATGATGAGGGAGAACAAAGTAATGAACTGAAGTCCGTTGCCTGAAGATAGAAAATCTTTTGCAAGGGTAGATTCTGACATCCTTGTAATAAAGATGAAAAAGAACAACAGCAATGCGCCCACAATGGTAGAAAAGATGCCGGTGATCCATAGCCGGAACTTACCATCGTCATACAGGTTTCCATAGAGATGATCGATACGCAGTTGTGCTTTGTCAATATCCTCGTTCAGGTTTTTTCTGCTGGTGTGCAGAATGTTCATGAGCTGGTAATCCTTTTTTAAGCAAGTAACTTTCTTCCTGATCTTGTCCGTTATTATATCAAGGTCTGCGACTTTTCTATCTCCATAAAATTGAGGCATGTACCCAAGTTCGGACATATAATGTTTCAATTTCTCACAAATGACATCACTTTCTTTGGCCGAGTCAACAAACCTCAAGTACATCGATCCTGCAACAGTATCTATCATATTAATTGCCCTGTCATTTTCTACTATTTCTATCTTTTTAACGAGTTCATCAAGGGCAGTCTCCTTGGCTTCGATATATATTCTTACAGCTCTTAGCGTCTCCTTCTTTTCAGACTCAAATTTCTTTGCATTCGCTTCAAAGTCAGCGGGGATAACGGCTATATCCTGGAAATAAAAACCAAGATCACCCTGAGCGACGGACAGAAATGGGAGCAGCACGAAAATCCACAATAACGCTTTTTTCATAATTGAAATTATAGAAGGTTGATTTTTTTTAAAAATAAGCCAATATTCTTTTTTATCCAAACAGGGGGGATTTATTATGGGGTGAATGGCTGTGTTTCGCCATTGTTATTAAACCCCATTTGAGGTTTGGATCGACGCTCTAGGTTCCCCACCGGAAATCCGGCGAAGGGCGAAATACCGGCAAAGGCACGTACACGCGATACCTTGGAAATTGCTAATGACTTATTCAATTGCCAATTTTGAAGATGCATATCAGGTAATAGATTGGTATTCTCAAAGATGGCTGATAGAGCAAGCACATCGTCTTTTGAAAAATAAGGAGTTTCAAATCGAAGACTGCGAATCAGAGAGCGGTTGGGCTATCCGCAAATTATTTCTATTAATGCTAAGTGCATTGTTACGAATATTTCAGATGAATATTGCCTAAAACGACCCAGAAGGTGGGCAGACTATAGAAGATGTTTTTACGCTTGATGAAATTGAATGTTTGCAGGCAATAAATATGGCAGTAGAAGGAAAAAAAACTCAAAAACAGCCATAACCCAATAAAATTAAAGTGGGCAACGTGGATAATCGCAAGGCCAGGAGGATGGAGTGGGTATGCTTCTCAAGGCCCACCAGGTATTATAATATAGAAAAGGGGCTCCGATAGATTTGCTGATATCTACCACGGATGGAAGCTAATGAAAGACGTGGGTACACAGTAGGTTTGTAACACGGATGCTCCGGCAGGGCGTTTGTAACGCCCGTCATAGTATAATCAATCCACCCAACCGGCGCATTTGGTGTGCGGCATTGTGTTGAGCCAACTCAGCCTGTCCCGCTTTTTCAGCAAGTTGTCTAACCAGTTGAGCCAGTTTGTAAACTTGCTTTATGACACTCGCCCCAATGTCATTGACTGCTAGAATTTTCCAGGCCTGAAAGGCCGTAATATATTAGCACAGGGTGTAGCCCTGTGATAGAAATGTTGAAATTGCACAAGCTCTGAAAGAGCGTAATATTTTTACAAGCCTCTTAGGTATTTACGGCATCGACCTCGCCCCAGGTACGGCCCACTTCCAAAATTTGCCACACCAGGGGCAACCTTACACTATATATAGAACACACGCCCCCAAAACACCCCCTCTGCGCCCTCTGCCCAACTTCAATTACCCTTAACTCCATGCTCCTCGGCTGCTAAGCCGCTCAATCTGGTGCGAGTTTGAGGCGTTGCCTTGTGCGGTAGCCAACTCAGCCTGCCCCGCTTTTTTAGCAGGGTGTCTAGCTGGTTTAGCCAGTTTGTAAACTGGCTAAACCAGCTGTTGCCTATGGTGTGGTACACTTACAAAGTGTGCCTCAACTAAACCATCACACACTATATCTATTAAACACGCCCCAATTTAAAACGATAAAACTCCCTCTTAAAGCCAAACAATAACCGCTCTGCGTCCTCTCTCCAACTTAAAATGCAACAAATTCTGCGCTCCTCCGCCCATAACCCCAGGCACCTCCGCCGTTAATTGCCCCATATACAATACTAAATCTCCCAACTGGAGCGGCGGCGGGTATTTATCACTTACCCGGAGTAAGTTCTTGTGCGAGAAAATCCAGGTATTCCCTGAGCGGCGGATTGGTAAGTCTGTATTTACTCTCGGGTATTTCCTTAAGCAATTTTTGGTAGAGCTTCTGGGCTTCCTTTCTTTTTTTTGCCCGGAGCTGATGGTCAATGTGGCGCATCATTTCCATTCTTAGTCCATTGACAATGAAAAGATCTGCATCACAATTGGTATTTACAAGCTTTAGCACCTCAAATGGAAAATGTTCCACTTCGGCCACAAAACTATTTTCAGATGGGCGCGTCACAGTTGAATCTAGGGTAACGGTGAACAGATTATCGTGTATAAACGTGTCTAGTCCGAAATATAGGGCTTCATCTGTTCCTTTTTCAAAGTAGACCTGACGCTGAAAGCGATTGTGGGTCATGGCATCAATAAAAAGTTTCGTCTGTCGGGAGATATTAACTGCCTGGTTATCAAATTTCCAGGTGATGGATTGCTTCGTATTTCTTACAGGTATTTTTACCGAATACTTTTCAAGTGGGTAATATAAAGTTGTATCGGTAGCGATAGACTCCGATGAAAAAATGCTGTGGTCCCTGCTGCTAATAAAGGCCGAGTACCAGGGAACATCGATCATGCTAAGGTTGATCACCGTAATATCGGGCCTTAATTGTTCAACTTCCTGTAAATACCAGAAAATTATGGTACTGAAATCGCCGTAGGTAAATGCAATCGCGTTTTGTTTGCAGTTATACAAATAGTTTCTGTAGAAAGCCAGTCCAAAGTCAGTAAACCCGCCACGTTTCTTTCCTTCCTTAAATGCCCAAACTGCGGAGTCGTGCATGTTCCTGGTGCAATAGGTATATCCGAGGCTTCCCCAGATGCTGGTTATTTTACCGTAAGGATCTTGCGCCAGTTGCTCTCCGTCGTAGTAGGGCGACAGTTGTATAATTGCCTCAAATTCCCTGCTGGTTCTGGCCGTCTTATCTTTATTTACGCCGGTCAAATACCTGGAATCGTTGGAATTATCATAGTCGTAGGCACTGCCCAGGAAGTAATGTGCTTCAGTAGACTTAGGATTTAGTTTCACCGCTTTTTGAAGCACTGCAATCGCATCAGAGTAGTCGGATTTGTGATAATAGTCCTTAGCCCGCTCAACTTTTACCAGGTTCTTACCCTCAACCAGCAATTCATCAAAGGTCTGCGCATAGGCAGCACACGAAATTGGCAGCAAAAAGAGCAGGAGGATGTATTTTTTCATCATGCAAAACTAGTGTTTTATTTTTTTTATGTAAAGCTTCATGCTAACCAATGGATCCACTCTAGTCCGCGTTTGTAATTCGGATGCCCCGGTATAACGCTCCTGCCCCAAAAATGATATTCAGATAATTGTCGCCCTGTTTTCCGAAATTCCCTTTTTGTGGACGAAAAGAGGCAAAGCGAAAGTTTCAAACAGCTGAAAATATTAGTATTTATTGCAGACTATGTAGGTGTATTTAGAATATTACGTACTTTTCAGGAGATTCAGATTCTATGAAGTTGCTACTTGAAATTTTACTGCTTTGTATTTTAAACAGTTTTGCGTTGTTCGCTCAAGGAGATAATGTCAATAGTCAACGGCAGGCATTTAAACTCGTTTTGGTCGTTGATGATCAGAACTTTTACGAGTCTGGGATCGAAGCATCTCCTTATTTAAAAGGGCCAAACGTTTTGCAAATTTATCCTGGAGAGCTGGTTTATATAGAAGTTACACAGAAGGATGGAGTTATCAGCAATTTTAAGTGTGTCAAAACAAACATAAATCCCGGGAAGACATTAGAAATCAGCTTTAGCCAAAAAGCAACAGGGAAAAAGCACGAAATGATGATGCTGAAAGTGACGAACCCTTTTGATAGGGATTTGACTTATTCTGTAGCTATGTTTTTAATGAATAGTAACAAATGGGTAAAAACGAATGCTTTGCCAGTGAGAGCGAAATTGACATCTTACGAAACCTGGCCAGATCTTATAGTAACCTTAGCATTAAGTGACTGGAAGTTTTCCGATAAACATTGATCCACTTTTCTCTAAATGCTTAATTAAATGACCCTAACCACAAGATTTCTGATAGTGCTCGCTTTTGCACTTTCACTTTCACCGGGAAGCTCCGTTTGGGCGCAATACTTAAAAGGGACAATAAGCTACAAAATATTGAACAATAGGCTCCCCGACAGCGGTGCAAAAATTTACCTGTGCCCAAGGGGGAAAGACTTGGGTTTTGATGGCACCCAAATTACCCTCAAAGAGAAAGTGCTAACCGAATATGAACTCAGCCTGACCGGATCCGCGAAGCAGATGTCAAAGCACAAAAAGACACTCATTCAGCAGTATCACATTAACGGGAAAGCAGATCTTGATCGATACATTGCTGATGCTGCATTTGAGGAGGCTAAAATAATCTCAGCCCAAAACGTTCAATTGAGGATAGCGGACAATAAAGGTGATTTTAGTTTTGATATTGTTTGCAAAGGCAACTACGTCATTTTAATAAGATCGCGCAATACCGACAGATCATGCTATAACTCCATTGATGTCTCCGGTCATGATCAGAACTACATTACCCGCACTTTCGGTGAATAAAATTATCCCATTTTTATTCCGATATATCAGCATCACCTGGCACGAATCTGGGGGGGATGTTTAGAGATGACTCGTGTTGACATAGTTTTGCGAGTTTGTAGCTGGCTTTATCAGTGAGTTTATAACGAATATACCCCGTCCAGCGTTTGTAACTGCCCGTCAATGTTCATTTAAGTTACCTCTGATTTAATCCACTAACGGCAAGTAAACAAACCCAACGAGCTTCAACAACAATATCCGCCGTTGATCCCGACAGCCATCGTGGAGGCGGATGAAAAGCGGGTTTCCCAACCCTAAAAGGGTTGAACATCCCTAAGAAGCTCAAATCAACTGAGTAAGTGTGCCCCAATCAGGAGAGGTTTGAGCCTACATCTTGTCCACTAACAGCCTCCATCCCTCGTTTGACTCTTATTTTTCAATCCCCTCGTTAAAACTTTGTCATTCTGACGAATGAAGAATCTCCGCAAGACGTTCTTGTCCTCAACTATAGACTCCCTTTATAAGGGAGGGGGAGACGCACGAGGATGCCCCAAACCGGCTCAACTGGCGCGAGTTTGAGGCGTTGGCTTGTGCAGTAGCAAACTCAGCCTGTCCCGATTTTCTCATCGGGATGTCAAGCTAGTTGAGCCAGTTTGTAAATTGGCTTTATTTCTCACTCTCGTCCGCGTTTGTAACGCGGATGCTCGGGCAGGGCGTTTGTAACGCCCGTCAAAGCTCATCCAATCCACCAATTGCCGGAAAAGAAGCCCAACGGGCTTCAACAACAATAGCCGCCTATGATCCCGATAGCCATCGTGGAGGCGGAAGAAAAGCACTCCATTCAACCCTGAAAGGGTTGAACACCGACAACTAACTGGGTAGCTGCAACACACTTCCAAACTATACCACACCTAAACCACCACACACTATATATAATACACACGCCCCCAAACACCCCAAAACACTTCCACCCAACTCCAATATCAATTAAATCCGCGCTCCTCCTCAGTTAAACTGTCCCATCACCAATATTAAAACCACCTTCAAACCCGCCACCACAGCGCCTTCCACCAAAAACTAACCCTAAATTAAAAAATAGTTTTGGCAGGACCGAATAACCCCTTATCTTTGCGCTCCCAAACAGGAAAACGGGCGGGAAAGTTCTTAAGAAAACGGGTAGACAAAAAATAGTTTCAGTTTCTCGAAAATAAATTTTGTCAGGTTGTTTGAACCACCTACTTTTGCACTCCCAATCGAAAAACGGAAGGGAAGTTCTTAAAAAGGTTTTTGCAGAAAGCAGGTTTAAAAAAGCAGAAAAAAGTTTTTTGAAAATAAGTTTTGCAGAATGAAAATAACCACTTACCTTTGCACTCCCAAACGGGAAAGCAGTTAAGGAAAAAGTAACAAAAAGTTCTTCATAATTTAATAAAAGGTATCACGGTTAAAGGCCGTAACAATGGTTCAACTCCATGGGTATTACAAGGTTATCACTGAGCCATTGAGCAATTAAGCAATTGGGTCATTTGATAAATGTTCTTTGAAAGATTGGAAAACAACAGCATGTAACGATGAAGTTCGTTACAGCAGGTAAGAATCAGCAAATATTATTATTTTGAAACGTCTGATTTCCGAAGTCAATTACCTTAGGGTAAAAGTTAACAACTGTAGTATCGTTAG
>CANCOG010000067.1 GCA_947379685.1 Flavipsychrobacter stenotrophus
TGCCATTTGCCGCCGCATACCCTCCCGTGGTCTCAATATCAACTACTGCATACAACATAAAAAGTCAGGACAATAAAATTACGGGTTTGCCCCCAGAATGGAATGTGAATTTTTACGGTTTTCGTTGATTTTAATTCAAATGGGCCAGAGGGTAGGCGCTGGGCCGTAATGTAATAAGTAGTTTTGAAATTCGTTTACTTTGAAGTCTATGTCCGATTCTAACGGAGGATTGGAACGTATTAGAAATGGCGCATTAGAGGGCGCGAAGAGTGATTATTCGCTATTTTATTGTTGGAAAAAGTCACTGGTCATCATATAGATGCCTGCCGTAGTCCATTTCGGGGTAGAAGACCAATGTTGTGTCTTTCTTCTTGAGAATTGTGGCGTAAGTTCCGGAGTTTTTTATTACGCTGTCGCCGGGTTCGGCTGCCTGAAACAGTTGGTCGTTGTGAATAACATGGCGCTCAATACCTTCTAGATAAAAAGTAGGATCGTATTTGTCATCGCTATCAAGTGCCTTTGCGACCAACACACCCCTATAAAAGTCTATTTTTTCCATATCCTTGAAGTTTGGTTCTGGCTTAGAAAATTTTCTTATCAGATAATCAGCTGTGATAATTGCAACTGGAAAGCCAATTACAGTACACAGAAAACTTCGTAGACTTATCGGGAACTCTGGATTTCTTCCCATAACAGAGTAGATTTGGGTACAAAGGTACAGGTCTGTGTCAATCCCGGAGTTGAGTTGCCTAATTTTCGCACCTTGTTAAGGCTGTATGACCAACCGGATCGTTTGGCTGCCTTTGTTGGTGATTACCCTCAGCAGGTAGGTGCCCGCGGGTCTGTCGGTGATGTTTAGGTCACAACGCTCACCGGTAAATTCGGTATCATAAATAAGGCTTCCTATTGCATTGTAAATTACTATTTGGCTGGTCGAATGCGCACCGGGTAAGCTAAGTGTAAAATTACCAGTTGAGGGGTTTGGGAATGCAGAAGCCCGAGGTGATTGGTTGATTTCTATTACTCTGCTTGTACCGGGACTTACCTTTCGGATCACTGAACTGTTGCCATCGCCTATATACAGATAGTCCAATTCGTCAACAAGCAATGAGTGCGGGCCGTTGAGTTTTGCAAGTACCGCCAGGCCTCCATCGCCCGTATAGCCCAATACGCCACAGCCGGCTACTGTGTGAATTTCTCCTGTGGTTTCCACCTTACGAACCACATTATTGCCCATGTCCGAAATGAAAATATTGCCGTGTTGATCCACAAAAATGTTATTGGGGTTGTTCAGGGTTGCATGGGAAGCGGGGCCGCCGTCTCCATCATAACCCAGCACGGTTGTACCTGCAATGGTTGAGATCTTGCCGGTTGTTGCATCAATCTTACGAATCACATTGTTGCCTTTGTCTGCAATTAGTATGTTTCCATTCCCATCTATCGTAACGGCGGTGGGGTAGGAGATCATTGCTGCCGTTGCTGGGCCACCGTCACCAGAAAAACCGGGGGTACCTGTGCCTGCAATGGTGGAGATAATGCCAGTGGCAGCCGTGACTTTTCTAATTCTCTGGTTGCCGAAATCGGGTATATAGAGGTTGCCAGCAGCGTCAATAGCCGCACCATGAGGTGTTTCCAGGGTTGCTGCGGTTGCTTGCCCGCCGTCGCCCGAAAAACCTCCGGTGCCCTTACCGCAAACTGTGGTAATGATGCCTGTAGCTGCCGATATCTTCCGGACTACATCGCCCAGATACTCAGTAACATAAAGGTTACCTGCGGTATCGCTGCATACTCCCGAAGGATTGTTGAACGTAGCAGCAGATGCCTGGCCGCCATCGCCGGAAGTGGAAGGGGTTCCATTGCCTGCGAGAGTAAATAATGTGTCATTACGTAACATCCGCAGGCGATGATCTAAAAAATCGGAAATTATAAGATTGTGATGCTTGTCGCGGCAAAGGCCAGAAGGGTCGGCGAGTGAATAATCTGTTGCAGGATATCCGTCGCCAATGTATTGTGTAATGCCATTACCCGCAATGCTGGTAATTATATTCTGTGATGCAGCAGGATGCGCAGGAAACAGACAGGCCGAAATAGCGAGGAGTAGCAGATATGGTTTGAGCATATGCAAAGATACTTTTGGTAGTTTTTATAAACAGAAAATGCTTCCAAAGCGGAAGCATTTTCTGTTTATGTATTTTAATTATTTCGTAACCGATATCCTTTTTATGATGTTATCACTACCAGTCCTAACCACCAGCATATATATTCCGGTTGGCTGGTTCAGTGAGATGGAATTTTGCGCATCAGTGATGGTTCCTGAATTAACCAAAACTCCCGCAATGTTATAGATCTCAAAGGTATTGTTGATGAGGGCAGCATCGGCCTGCAGAATAAAAGTACCTGTTGTTGGGTTAGGAATTACGCTAACATCAGCAACAGTTTCAACGCTTCCATAAATTGGCTTTGGTGCGGTAGGTGTTACTTTACGAATCCTGTTGTTGTATTGGTCGGCAATATAGATATTATCATATGCATCAACCCACACTCCCACAGGGCCACTCATTCTTGCAGCAACGGCAAGGCCGCCATCGCCTGAAAATCCTGCAGAAGAAGTACCGGCAACGGTATTTATAATGCCGCTTGCGTCAATTTTTCTGATTCTGTTGTTGTTGTGATCAGCAAAAAAGACGTTGCCAAAACGGTCGCAAAAAATGCCCAATGGGCCACTGATCTTTGCGTTTGTAGCCGGATACCGATCACCGGAAAATCCGGTGGCACCGGTACCTGCAATAGTTGTGATAATACCAGTTGCAGCATCAATTTTCCTGATCCTTGCATTGCCATTATCAGAGATGTAAATGTTGCCTGGCTTATCTATGCATATACCACTTGGCCAGCTCAGCAACGCAGCGCTCGCAGGACCGCCATCTCCCGAATATCCGGCAGTTATAGAGCCACAAATAGTATTCACGATACCTGTGCTGGCTGTTACCTTTCTTATCCTGTTACCCCCGGCATCTGCAATATATACATTCCCGGCGTTGTCGGTGCAGGCCGCTTTCGGCATCTCCATGCGGCAACTTGTCGCCTGACCGCCGTCACCTGAAGTGCCCTGGTGGCCAGAGCCACAATGTCTGCTGCAGGCGCCGGTAGCAGTAGTATATTTCATTACGTTGTCAGCATAATGATCGGCAATAAATAGGTCATTAGCACTACTGGTCCACAACCCTGCAGCAGAAATTAAGCTGCCTGAACCGAGCGATAAACTTGAAATAACGCCCGTTGCTCCTGAGATTTTTCGTACAGTAGTGCCATAGCCAATAAATACGTCACCAAAATTGTTAACGCTTACACCCATTGGCTGGCTCAGTGTAGCCGCCGTAGCTGCTCCTCCATCACCGGTCGATCCTGCCGATCCCGATCCCGCGATGGTTTGTATATAACCGGTTTGCGCGTAAGCACCGGTAAAACAGGACATTGCCAATGCAATGCCTAAAATCCGTGGGTTAAATAATTGTTTGAGCATGAGGTAAGTTTTTTAGTTAATTAAAGTTAACATTAAGATTCGATTAAAGGAAGATTTTTGGGATATTTTTTTGAAATTATTTTTGGAATGTTGAGATTTTCAACTTTGGGTTCATAATTCCTTAGGCCATGCAGTTTAAGATGTACGGATTCCAGGCACTCGCCTGCCGCCTCAATCCCCCCAAGCCCCTTTCTCCATAAATGGAGAAAGGGGGCGATATGAAACGTAATCATTATTTGAATTAATGGCATTGCAGCTTTTTTAATGTGCTAATTGATTGCTATAAGTAGTTGATTGTTAAATTATAGCTAAGGAATTTCGGTATTAATTGGCTTGCCTGAAATCAAAAAGGAATACCTTTTTCGGGTATTCCTTTTTCAAAAAAATCAAAAATGATTTGAATCACCTTTACAGTTTTACCAATTTCTTCCTGTAAATAATACCATCGGTTTCCACTTTTACTACGTATATTCCTGCAGCTTCGTTGTTCAAATCCACATTAAGTTCGTGGGCACTGCTGTTGACAACTACTATTCTGACGTTTTTTCCCCAGATATCGGAAATGCTGACCGTGAGCCCCTGCTCATGTTCAGGCAGCCTGATGGAGAAGAATCCATAACCAGGATTAGGGGAAATATCGATGTCAGAGTTGTTATAGTTAATGATATTCCGGGTACCGGTTGCACAGAAGGATGCAGGATTTACAGTAACAGTAACAGAATTATTGGTGGCAGAACAGGAACCATGGAAAAACGTATATAAGCCGCTTGCAGCAGGGGAGACAGACAGAATGCGGAGCACTGTATCTCCGGCAACTCCCACCCCCGGCGAGGTACCGGTATCGGCATACCAGAAATCGAAGGAACTTGTCATAGTGCCACTGCTGAGGTCGAGTACAATACCATGGGTGATGCTGGTATCGAGTTCATGAGCGATATTATGCCAGCGGGTGGTATCCCTGGCCACTAATAAAAGGGTGTCTCCGGCACATAACGTGGTATCGCCGGTTATCTGTATGTTTCCGAAGGTGCCGCTTACCCTCCAGCAAAATGTAGTATCATAAGGAACAGGGCATTGAAATGAATCGGTTGGATTGATGACAACAGTATGCATGTTCAACCGGTAAGTACCGCCATATACATAGCTAGCCGGGTGATATGACCAAAAGTAGTAGGAGCCACTGGTCATGCTCGAATTATGTACTTCAGAGTCATTATTTCCCCAGTTAAATACTGTTTTCCAGATTGGGGTAGTGCCCTCCCAGGTAGTGTTATCCTCGTCATAAACTACGTCTATTTGCGCCGAAGTGGGGGAGCACTCCGTCATTTGAAATATGTTGGAAATGTTTGGTTTGAACAGGTAGCCGCAGTTAAACACAGTAGGGTAGTAGTTGTCGTATACATCTAATGTATCAGTTCCGGAACAGCCGCTTGCAGTATCGGTATAAGTGACCGATATTGAAAATGAAGTGATGGTTCTGAAGTTACCGGTATAGGGCCTGGTCATAGCCGATCCTGTCGCGGTTACTCCATCGCTGAAAGTCCATCTGAAAGAAGTATGCGCCGACATAAGGCTGGAGTCTGCAAAATAATAGCCGATTGTTGTATCATGCAAATGAACAAAATGGTCGGCATGCCCATAAGCATCCGGGCACTGTGCATTTGTTTCATTGCTAAAGGCGAGGCAAAACATTGCAATGATAATTGTCCTCGTCAAATTTCCGTAGCGGGCGATTGTGCCTGAAAGCGTAACTGCATTTTTCATAAAGGGTGTTTTAGCAGGTGAAGTAAAAAACATCTGCAAGATAAGGTGAATGTTTATTGCGACTCCCAAAAAAGGAACGAACGGTAAAAAAACTTCACGAACGGCAAAAAAAAAGGAACGCCCCTTTCGAAGCGTTCCTTTTCAAAATGTATTGAAATATTATTTATTTCAGCTTGAAAGCTTTCTTTACTTTAGCTACGTAGTCCAGTTTTTCCCATGTAAACAATTCCACCTTTACTTTCTTAGATTTACCATCGGCTGATTTAAATTCCTTGGTAACTGTCTCAGAAGTACGGCCCATGTGGCCATATGCAGCGCATTCGCTGTACATAGGCTGGCGGAGTTTCAGGCGTTCTTCTATAAAGTAAGGGCGCATATCAAATACTTCCTGAACGATATTGCTGATCTCGCCGTCGGTCATTTCTACCTTAGCAGTGCCTTTTGTATCTACAAAAATGCTGGTAGGTTTTGCTACACCAATAGCGTAGGAAACCTGTACCAATACTTCATTACACACACCGGCAGCAACCAGATTTTTTGCAATATGGCGGGTAGCATATGCTGCTGACCTGTCTACCTTGCTCGGATCTTTTCCGGAGAATGCGCCACCACCATGTGCACCCTTACCACCATAAGTATCAACAATGATCTTACGGCCTGTGAGGCCAGTATCGCCATGAGGGCCACCAATCACGAACTTACCGGTTGGATTAATGTGATACTTGATATTTTCGTTAAATAAGTGTTTGTATTGCGGATAGCTTTTGATAACACGTGGAATAAGAATAGTTTTCACGTCTTTCGCAATACGCTCCTGCATAGCTTTTTCTTCAGCGAAATCATCGTGCTGTGTAGAGATCACTATTGCGTCAATGCGTACTGGTTTGTTGTCGTCGCTGTATTCTAGTGTAACCTGGCTTTTTGCATCCGGACGGAGATATTTCATTTGTTTGCCTTCGTTGCGGATAGCAGACAACTGACGAAGTAGGTTGTGCGCCAAGTCTAATGCCAATGGCATATAGTTGTCAGTTTCGTTAGTTGCATAACCAAACATCATACCCTGATCGCCGGCGCCTTGTTCTTCCTTCTTTTTACGCTCAACACCCTGGTTAATATCAGGAGATTGTTCGTGAATAGCGGTAAGCACAGCGCAGGATTCTGCTTCAAATTTATATTCAGCCTTTGTGTAGCCGATCTTCTTGATCACGTCACGTGCAATTGTTTGCACGTCAATGTATGTATTGCATTTTACCTCTCCTGCAAGTACCACAAGACCTGTAGTCACAAGTGTTTCGCAAGCAATTTTGGACTCAGCGTCCCACGCCAGGAAGTTATCGACCAACGCATCAGATATCTGATCAGCTATTTTATCAGGATGTCCCTCAGACACAGACTCTGATGTAAAAAGATATGGCATACTAATTAATTGTTTTATTGGTTATAAAAAAACAAATCGGGTGCAATTTACTCTACAGTCACTGATTTTGCAAGGTTACGTGGCTGGTCAACATTACAACCTCTCATAATGGCAATGTGGTAGGCGAGCAATTGCAGTGGAACGATTGTAATAAGCGGTGAAAGTATCTCTTCCGTCTCTGGTACTTCAATAATATGATCTGCCAGAGCCCTAATCTGCGTATCACCTTTATGAACGACAGCGATGATCCTTCCCTTCCTTGCTTTAACTTCCTGCACGTTCGATACTATTTTATCGTAAGCGCTTTTGTTAGTTGCAAGGAATACCACCGGCATATTTTCATCAATCAATGCAATAGGACCGTGCTTCATTTCTGCAGCAGGGTAGCCTTCAGCGTGGATATATGAAATTTCTTTCAGCTTCAACGCGCCTTCAAGGGCAACCGGAAAGTTATAACCGCGACCGAGATACAGGAAGTTGGTTGCGTCTTTATAGATGGCAGCGATTTCCTTTATCTGAGCATCGAGTGCCAGGGTTTCCTCAATTTTGGAAGAGATATTTTCCAGTTCGTACAATATCTCCCTGAATTTTGAGGTAGGTATTGTACCTTTTACCACCGCTATCTGCAATGCAATAAGCGTGATAATAGATATCTGCGTAGAAAAAGCCTTGGTCGATGCAACGCCAATTTCGGGGCCGGCATGGGTGTAAGAACCGGCATGCGACGCACGGGCAATTGATGAGCCAATAACATTACAGATGCCGTATATGAGTGCCTGCCTGTCTTTAGCCAAATCAATTGCAGCGAGTGTATCGGCAGTTTCTCCTGATTGGGAGATTGCAATAACAACATCAGTTTCTTTAATTATCGGGTTCCTGTACCGGAATTCCGATGCATATTCCACCTCTACGGGTATGCGTGCAAGGTCTTCTATCAGGTATTCACCAATAAGGCTGGAGTGCCACGATGTTCCGCAGGCTGTAATGATAAAACGATCGGCGTTATCTATCCTGTTAATGTATTCGTTGAGTCCACCGAGCTTTATCCAGCCCTGAGACGCACTCATACGGCCACGCAGGGAATCTTCTATAGCCTTTGGCTGTTCGTAGATCTCCTTAAGCATGAAATGTTCAAAACCACCTTTTTCAATCAATTCCAGAGAAAATTCCAGCTTCTGGATCTCATGCGATTTTTCAACATTGCCCAATGTGCGTATGGAATAATTACCATCCCTGTTGATTACGGCATATTCCTGATCATCGAGGTACACTACATTTTTCGTATATTCAATAATAGGTGATGCGTCAGATGCAATATAGAATTCGTCGTCTCCTATGCCTATTACCAATGGGCTTCCTTTACGGGCAGCAACCAGCTGATCTGGATTTTTGAGATTGAGAATGACAATAGCATAGGCTCCAACTACTTCATTCAGGGCAATACGTACCGCATTGTCTAATGTAGTTTTTTCAGTTTTCTGTACTTCTTCTATCAGATTCACCAATACTTCAGTATCGGTATCAGAATGGAATTTGTAGCCTCGTTTTGTCAATTCTTCTTTAATGGAAGAATAATTTTCAATAATTCCGTTATGGATGATGGCCAGATCTCCTGAATTTGAGAGGTGGGGGTGAGCATTCCTGTCGTTTGGTTCACCATGTGTCGCCCACCTGGTGTGCCCGATCCCTATCGTAGCGGCAATCTTGTCCGGATCAACAATAGTTTCTAGATCGTTGACTTTTCCTGCCTTTTTAAAAATCGTCATATTGCCGTCAATCAATGCAATACCTGCGCTATCGTATCCTCTGTATTCCAGCCTTTTAAGGCCTTTTATGAGAATAGGATAAGCTTCCTTGTTACCTATGTAACCTACTATGCCACACATTCGTTAATTTTTTAGGGATGAATATACAACAATAAGCTTTGTCTTGTAATTTTTATCGGGATAATTTCCTCCTGCAGCAAGCATTCGATAGGCACCGTAAAGTACCTGAGTGCCATGCAGATGCAGATGAAGTGTATCATTGCCTGCTGCAATGCTGGCAATAACCTCTCGCGGCATCCCGATTGTATAGGTGGTAATAGGTGTTGTTCCGTAAGTAATAGTATGTTGGCCGCCATCCAGGATAGCATACGGCGAAAGACTGGTCTCCGGCTTGCGGTCTTCAATTGAATATTCAGCGCCAGCGGCTACGCCGGCAGGGTAGGTGCCATTGGCAATTCCAACAGGATATATCTGGTCCGGAGCGGCAAAATTATGATAAGATGAACCTCCAAGCATAGATATTTGCAGTTGAGCCTGATTAATAATAACTCCCTTTGGAATACTCTTGAGCCCAGAGATCTTAATATCTATGGAAGCCCCTGGTTTGTTTTGGATTGCGATAACATTATCGTTCGCCTGAACCGAATGAAAGAGCTGGTTGGCAGGATAGCGACTGTATGATTTTACTATACTATTATAATGTGCACAATCGGTCTGTGAAAAACTAAACACCCTCGGAGCAGTATCTGAATTGGAACCATGGTGGAAAACCACAAGGCCTGCCTGTGACATAATATCCGTACCTAAAGGGTCCAGTCTGAAGTAGGGTACAGCCTTTGAAAATACACGGGTATCAGCTGGCTTAACACATATACCGTTAAAGGCATTGACAAATGCAAGAGTTTTATCGGCACTGGACATGGAGCCCTCGTAAAGTGCATTGTTTAACCTGGCCATTACTGAGTTTTTATTCAGCTTAATACGCAAAGCCGGGCGGTAGTTGACACCACCAATACCTATAGAATCTTTTAAATGATAGACATTAACCGACACAGCACCTGAAAGAGGATTAGCATAATCGATCGGTTTTTGAGTGCTTGGGTAATAGGTTGAATTATAACCTATACTATCATTCATATAGAACACCTGGTAAGCCTGCTGTGCCGTAATGTCGCTTGTATCTCCGAAGGTGAAGTTACCATACGGAAGCACGAGCACCACTGAATCAATAATGTAACTGGTGTCGAACGTGAACCCGGGAGATGGTGGGTTGATTTGGAAATAGGTGGCACCGGACATAGTTCCGAAAAAAGAATCGGTCAGTCCGCCGACAGCCTGATAAATCGGTAATCCATTCAGATTCAGGCTGGTAAATATGTAGTCGTCAAAAAATGTATGCGTAACACAGGTATAAAGCGTGTCAGCTTTTACCCGTGCAGTATCATTTGCAGGCGATAATTTGGAACTGATGAGGGTATTTTCCCTGCATCCGGAATTAACAATAACAAATGCAAAGGCTAAAGCAATAACGGCTTTAAATTGGAATAAACTGCGATTCAATGTGGTCAATTTAAATGCTAAGATGATAAAAGAAAAACTAAGACTCTGTTAAGCTTTTATAAAGCTCCAGCAGGGGTGTAACATCTTCCTTCCATCCTTCATCATAGGTGAGTATTTTCTTGGTCCTGCTTGGCTTCAATTCTTCAACCACATTGTCTGCCATGTTTTCTGAACCGAACACTACAACATCAGCATACTTTCCTGCTCCCAGGGTAAGTGCATTGTTAGTGCCCTCTTTGAATGATTCAAAATCCTTGTCCTTAATCTCGGCACTGATCAAAGCCTTTTTAGCAAAATTGGCATTGAGTGTTTCAGAAAACTGGTCGGCCTGCGCGGTGTATATCACTTTTGAATAACCGAAAACAGGTTCCTTTTTATAGGTTGTCTTGAGGTATAGAGGAATCAATGAGGTCATCCATCCGTGGCAATGAATAACATGCGGAGGCCAGCCGAATTTTTTTACAGTTTCGAGTGCGCTTTTGCAAAAGAAGATCATCCTTTCGCCATTGTCATCGAAAAAATTATCCTGATCGTCGCGGAAAACCGATTTGCGCTTAAAATAATCTTCGTTATCCATGAAATACACCTGTAGGCGTGCGCTCGGTAATGAAGCTACTTTAATCATTAAGGGGTAATCATCTTTGTCTATAATTACGTTGATACCCGATAGGCGCACCACTTCGTGCAGCCTGTGCCTCCGCTCGTTGATCAGGCCAAACCTTGGCATGATAACGCGAATCTCTAAACCCGAGTCAAACGTTTTTATCGCAAGCTTGTTAAGGATGTGCGCAAAATCTGTAAACTCGGTATAAGGAGACAGTTCGTTGGCAATAATTAATACTCGTTTCTTTGTGTCTGCTGACATTCGTAAGATTAATTATTATTATTGATAATAAGAAATAGTCTGCAAAATTACGGAAATATTGAATTGCAACCGTACTTTGCACCCGATTCTAATTAAAAAAGGGGATATGGTTATTTTTAAGACGGCCCGGGAGTTGCGCGAGTACCTCGGAATGCAGGACGGAAAAAAGAGTACAATTGGCTTCATACCCACCATGGGCGCGCTTCACGCTGGTCACATCTCTTTGATCGAACGCGCAAAAAAACAGAATTTTTTGACGGTTTGCAGTATTTTTTTGAATCCTACCCAATTTAACGATGTTACCGATTTTGAGCAATATCCGGTATCTACGGACAATGATATCGAGTTATTATTAAAAAGTGAATGCGATGTGCTGTTTCTGCCATCCATTAACGAAATATATCCTGAGGGGCCTCAACACACAAAAACTTACGATTTTGGTTACCTTGATACCATTCTTGAAGGAGCCAACAGACCGGGTCATTTTAAAGGCGTAGGACAGGTTGTCGGGCGCCTTTTTGAAATAGTAAATCCAGATACCTTATTCCTGGGGCAGAAGGATTTTCAGCAATGCATGGTGATTACGAGACTTAAAGAAATGCTTGGAGTCGATCAATTGAAAATAGACATTTGCCCTACTTTAAGGGAGGCAGACGGTTTAGCTATGAGTTCCCGTAACCGTAGGCTCACCGAACCTCAGCGCACCATTGCTGCAGTGATTTATCAATGCCTTGTTTCCATTCAGGCCAAGCAGGATTCTGCCTCTTTTGCCATTGTAAAAAAGGAATGTTTCGAACTTTTGAACAATAAGGGCTTTACAACCGAATACGTTGCGCTGGCTGATGCCCGCACACTGGAGTTGATGGATGAGTATGACCGTACCCGACCAATGGTGACCCTGATAGCTGCTAAAATAGGCGATATCAGGCTGATTGACAATTTGATGATCAATTAGTTCGATTGCATTTTACCCGGGTTGGTACCTAGCTTTCCAGCATGCGTCTCAGGTAGTTGATTTGCCCCAGGTGGTAACTCAGGTGCCCATAGAAATGCATGAGGTAATATGCAGTTGCGTGCTTGCCAAACAGTTCAAAAGGGAATTCAGCTTCCAGCTGGGCATCGGTAAGTCCGCTCAGCACGTTTCCTGCCATTAAGGCCGTTGCAGTCAAATCAGCAAGTAACTGTTCCCTGCTTACATCATTTGTTGAAAATTCCAGATCGCGCTGACGAACGTAACCAGTGTTGCCAAGAGTAGCACCAATAAAGTGGTTAATGTTCCCCATGAGATGCAGGGTCAGGTTGCCTGCACTATTAGTGACTCCGGGTGCAACATTCCAGATATTAGCCTCGTTTTTAAAGGCGTTGAGTTCATCCTGCAGTTTTTGCAGGTCGCGTTGAAAGATGTCGGCAAAATGATTGTTCAGCTTCATTTGTTTAAGGTTGCTGGTAATTAAAATGTATAAAAAAAGCTCCGTAAAGGAGCTTCTAAAATAATGTCTTACATATACTTAACTTCATCGGGAAGGTTGTAGAAAGTAGGGTGGCGGTATACTTTGTCAGCCGCAGGGTCATAAAGCGAATCGCTTTCTCTTGGGTCAGAAGCATGGATATACTTGCTTTCAATAACCCAGATACTAACTCCTTCCTGGCGGCGGGTGTACACATCGCGGGCATTTTCTATGGCCATCTCGAAATCAGCTGCATGCAGGCTGCCAGCATGTTTATGGTCTAAGCCCGCCTTGCTACGGATAAATACTTCCCATAACGGCCATTCTGATTTATTCGTTACCTTTTTTTCGTCACTCATTATATGTATGTGTTTTCTTTTGTTGTTACAAATCAGGCAGTTACTGCATTTTCCCTTCTTGCCTTCCTTTTTTCGGCATAAGCCATTGCTGCGTCTCTTACCCACTGGCCTTCTTCCCATGCTTTTTTCCGGGTTTCAAGACGTTGTTTATTACAGGGGCCATTACCCTTGATCACGTTCTTGAATTCACTCCAGTCAATTGCACCAAAATCATAATGCCCGCGCTCTTCGTTCCATTTCAGGTCTTTATCGGGAATTTCCAATCCGAGAACCTTAGCCTGCTCAACAGTAACATCTACGAACTTCTGGCGGAGTTCATCGTTTGTCAAACGTTTGATGCGCCACCGTACACTGTTTTCAGTATTTGGACTTTCAGCATCCGGAGGGCCAAACATCATAAGCGAAGGCCACCACCAGCGATTGAAGGCATCTTGTGCCATTTTATGCTGAACATCGGTGCCTTTTGAAAGGGTGAGCATTATTTCAAATCCCTGTCTTTGGTGGAAACTCTCTTCTTTACATACACGCACCATAGCACGCGCATAAGGGCCATAAGAGGTACGGCACAATGGCACCTGGTTCATGATGGCAGCGCCATCTACCAGCCAACCTACGGCTCCCATATCGGCCCATGTAAGGGTAGGGTAATTGAATATTGAAGAATATTTAGCCTTGCCGGAATGTAATTGCTCATACATTTCATCGCGGCTTATTCCTAATGTTTCGGCGGCGCTATATAAGTATAAACCATGTCCGGCCTCGTCTTGCACCTTGGCCAATAAAACGGCCTTGCGGCGCAGGGTGGGGGCGCGGCTGATCCAGTTTCCTTCTGGCAGCATTCCCACAATTTCGCTGTGTGCATGTTGTGAAATTTGCCTGATCAGCGTTTTTCTGTAGTCCTCCGGCATCCAGTCCTTTGGCTCAATAGTAACGTCATTATCTATTTTTTCATCAAAATGAAGCTGGAAGTTGGTAACGGTCATAAAGCA
>CANCOG010000068.1 GCA_947379685.1 Flavipsychrobacter stenotrophus
AGTGGCTGAAATGAATCAAAAATATAATGCAGCTCAAATTGCTCAGGGGAAAATTGTATTTGAACAAAATTGTGGTAAATGTCATGAATTGCATCAGCCTGCTGAATTTACAATTCCGAAGTGGGATAAGATTTTACCAAAGATGTGTAAAAAGTCGGAATTGAGTGCTGAGCAGGCAGGGATTGTGAGGGCATGGGTCATCACTAATGCAAAGGCAAGCTGAGGTTAATTGTTAGTTGTTAATGGGGTTGTGAGGCTTTATTGGTTGGGCTTTGGTTGTTTGTATTTTGTTGAAAGTGGCGTAGTTGATTTTATATTTTTTATTATATTTTTGATTGATTGGGGAGGTTTGTGTTTGGGGGTGTTTCCTGATTTTTCATTTTGTTAGTTTTATCCCCATTACTTATTTCCATGAAATTACTAATTGCTACAATTGGGTGTGCTCTTTTTGCCAATATCGCGACGGGGCAGGATAGCGCACAGCAGCGCATGAACCTGCATTTTCAGGCGACATATATTTACCAGGATAAACCGGCTTTTCATTCGTTATACGATGGACCGAACAGCCTGGGTAGCAAGCGTGAGACTGAAAATTCGCTTACTGCTACTATGTTTGTTGGCTTGAGGTTATGGAAGGGCGGGGAGATCTACGTTAATCCGGAAGTTGCCGGGGGGAGCGGGTTGAGCGGTGCATTTGGCATGGCGGCTTCTACCAATGGCGAAACGTTCAGGGTGGGGGATCCGGCTCCGAGTGTCTACCTTGCCCGGGGCTATTTCCGGCAGATAATTGCATTGGGCGATGCAAAAGAAAATACTGATGACGGACAAAACCAGTTGAGGGGTCAGATGCCGGTGAGGTATTTGAGCCTTACTGTGGGTAAGTTTTCGCTGGGTGATTTTTTTGACAATAATGATTACTCGAACTCGCCTCGTACGCAGTTCCTGAACTGGGCGCTGATGAGTAACAGTGCCTGGGATTATGCAGCCAACCTGAGAGGGTATACCGCCGGTTTTGTCGGCATGGTCAAATATGACCAGATGCAATATAAAATTGGTATAGCCGCTGAGCCAAAGGTTGCGAATGGAGCTGAGTTGAATATAGACTATGGCAAGGCGCGTGGCATAAATGCCGAGGTTGTGCGGACCTACAATCTTTCGGGAAAAGGGGGACATCTCCGGTTGCTGGGTTATTGTAACGAAACCAACATGGGCCTATATACCGATGCCATGCATGATATTGACAGCAGCGGCCGGCCCGATGTTATATTGGCGGAACAGCCGAGCAGGGTTAAATACGGATTTGGGCTTAATTGTGATCAGAAAATGAGTGAGTCGGTGGGCATTTTTGGAAGAATTGGGTGGAATGACGGCAAAACGGAAACCTGGGCTTTTACGGAAGCAGACAGGACAATTTCTTTGGGTGCGAGTATTAATGGTAAATCATGGAAAAGGAGTAATGAT
Organism: Flavipsychrobacter stenotrophus; assembly: GCA_947379685.1. Lineage (GTDB taxonomy): Bacteria > Bacteroidota > Bacteroidia > Chitinophagales > Chitinophagaceae > Flavipsychrobacter > Flavipsychrobacter stenotropha_B. The sequence continues at coordinate 1,462 of CANCOG010000068.1, forward strand.
GTGTTGGGGCTGGCTTTTGTTGCCAATGGGCTTTCGGCTGACCACCGCAACTACCTTGCTGCTGGTGGGCTGGGTTTTCAGTTGGGTGACTCACGGCTGAATTACAGTAATGAAATGGTAACTGAGGTCTATTATAGTTGCAAACCAACAGCTTCTGGTATCTGGTTGAGTGGTGATTATCAGTTTGCCATGAACCCAGGTTACAACAAGGACAGGGGGCCAGTTCATGTTTTTGCGCTTAGGCTGCACGCGGAGTTATGATGGTAGAAAAAATTTCAAAACTCTTTTTTATTTTTCAATTAGATGCGTATCTTTGCACCCCCAAAAGAGGGAAACAGGTCTTTTAGCTCAGTTGGTTAGAGCAGCTGACTCTTAATCAGCGGGTCCAGGGTTCGAGTCCCTGAGGGACCACTTGTAAGTTAATTAAAGCGTTGTAAATCAATTGATTACAACGCTTTTGTGTTTTATGGTACAACATAGGTACAACATTTTGCTAACTGCACGATTTATGCACGAATTCCCACTATTATTTGTCTGCACGATTTCTATTTAGTTTATGAAGACTTGATCCTTGATCCTGTTTTCCATTATTTGTGAAGAGACTTGGAAAAATAAGCTGTAGTAGAAATAGCAAGCACAAAAAACAAAATCCAAAGCAGCACCTTTTTTTTCTGGTCACTATCTGATTTAACCTTTTTCGAAACATCATCGCTGTTACCCAATAAATAATCTATTTCACTGTCTGTATAAAATCTTCTTTTAAGTTCTTCTACTGCCTGATTAATATATTCCTTTGGGTGCCCCAAGGCATTTTCACATATGTCAATCAGCTCTGTATTTGTTTTAAATGGAAATTTAATGTTAGAACTGTCATTTTTCCAATTGTAAGGGTTGCTACCGTAGCCAAACCATTGTTGGGAAGTATTCCCCTTTGATCTTGACTGTTTATCCCTGTTTAGGTATTCGTAGTGCTTATTGTATTCGACATCATACCTGGCGCGCAATGTTCTATCGAGTAAAATCCCCCTTGCAGCATTTATTGCCTGCATTTGAGAAGTTGTGTTTATACCGGTATTTCTGTCTGGGTGCCACTTCAATGATTGCACTTTGAAGCCAGTGTTAATTTCGTCCTCAGAAGCAGAGTAAGTAATTTCTAGTAGCAAATAATAATCAATAAAATTGGTCATGAGTTAAGACGGGAGAGTAGCAATTCCTTATTTATTCATGCTTTGTGTTACTTATTAAAGCAATCGAAAATTTCCCCCTCAAAATTATTAACAAATTTATAAAGTAGATGCCGGATTAGAAAATGGAAATTTATCACCATCGCTCGAGACCTACCAATGTCATTACCCATTGCATTACCGGTTTTAAATAATCAATTGCTTCCTTACAATTCCTTTTGTGAATTTTAGGCTAGTTGCATTTTCCTTCGTAATGTGCGTAATTCTGGTTGTTGGATAGATTTTAGTGAGGGAAACCGTCTCCAAAGAAATCTGCGCAATAGTATTGCATATGTGCACGATGGTATACTACTATGTTGCACAGCAAACAAAATACAACATAACTCAGTCTCCATTAGATTTACTGCATTCCAATATAATCCTGCTGAATTTCTACTGCAGTTATTGAGGGTGGAAAATTTATGAATTTGGATTAAACTACACAACGTCAGTTACCGCCCCACGTAAAATGCCACGAATTCTTAAGGCAGCAGCGTCTTGGATTCCGGGAAGTGTTAAACCTGTTTTTCAAGGAACTAAAAAAATGAAATAGAAATAATACTTTTGACTTTTGATATATTTTGAACCTTTTTTAATTTCTTTGTCAAAATATGAAACCAGTAAAAGTAGGGATCGTTGAAGATGAAATGCTAATAGCCGACGGAATTGCGAGGGCATTGACGGAATTGGGCTACGAAGCAACAGAACCTGCTACTAGTTATACCGAAGCATTGGAGATGATAGAGAGCGAAAAACCAGATATCTTATTGCTGGACATTATGCTCAGCGGCTATAATGATGGTATAGACCTGGCCTGGAAGGTTAAGGAGCTTTATAACCTGCCTTTTATTTTCCTAACGGCCAACTCAGATTCTATTACCGTTGAGCGGGCGAAAAAACTATGCCCACCTGCTTACCTGGTCAAGCCATTTAACAAAGATGAACTTTATACTTCAATTGAAATATGTCTCCACAATTTTGCGACATTACATCAGGAAAAAAAGGAAAGTACCGAAAATAATTACTTCATTAATGATTCATTGTTTGTGAAACAAGGGCAGAATTTCATTAAGGTTAAAACCGATGAGATACTCTTTATTGAAAGCGATAGAAAATATGTATTCATTCACACGCTTACGAAAAAACTGCTGGTAAGAAATACAATGCAAAACTACATAGATATGCTTGGGGCTAAAAACCTTATGAGGATTCACAGGAGCTATGCGGTAAATTTATGCCATGTACAGTCTATAAACGTGGAGATGCTTATAATTGGCGGACATGAGGTACCCATTGGGAAAGCCTATAGGGAAGAGTTACTCAACAGCTTGCGGATTGGCTAAATTTCGGGATATAGTTGCGAAAATTTGATGCTTCCCAGGTGTTGCTTTTCTATCAAATTGCAATTGCATTTGCGAACGCACGAGCTTAAATATATACATAATTCATTGCATCCAGGTTGCACTTGTTGCAGGCGGAAAATTTCTGCGTGAGGGAAATAAATATACAATCGATATGCAAAAACAATTGCAGTTAATGCTCGTTTTATTTGCCTTCTTCGGCAATTCGGGTCTCTATGGGCAGTCGGAAAGCCAAAAAGCAAATGATTCACTACTTAAAGTTCTTCATTCGGAAAAGTATTCCCATGATGACACTAATACGGTTAATCTTTTGGGTAAAATAGCTTTGAACTGTAGCAATTTCAATCCAGATGACGGAATAGATTATAGTAACCGCTGTTTAATGCTGTCAAAAAAATTGGATTGGAAAGAGGGCTGTAGAAATGCATATTTTGCATTGACAATAAATTATTATAATAAATCAGATCTTTCTAAAGCGCTTGAGTATAGTTTCCTTGGATTAAAGGTCAATGAAGAGCTGCGGAATGTACGAAACATTGCGTCATGTCTTGCGAATATTGGTGCGATTTATAGTGAACAGGGTAATGAGACCAAGGCGATGGAGTATTATTTGAAGGCGCTGAAAATAAGGGAGGAACAGGGTGATAAAGCAAACATCGCCAGCACGCTGATGAATATCGGGATTAGCTACAATGCCATGAGAAATCTTAAAAAGGCACTTGAGTCCTATCAGCGATCTTTAACATTGGCCGAGGAATTGAAAGATGAGAACCTGATTGCATCCAATATTTCATGTATTGCCGAAATCTATTCACAGTCGGAGCAGCTGGATTCTGCGCTTGGATTCTATTTCAGGTCTTTGGAAATCTTAAGGAAAATGGGTAGGGATGGGCAGGTGGCAATATGTTTCAATAACATTGGAGGGGTTTACGCCAAAATTGCCAGAAATTGTTCAGGTAATGACGTAAGGGCAGCCGGTAACCACTTAAATAGGGTACTGTTACTACAGAGGGGGCACGCATACATCGACAGTGCAATATTAATGGAAAAAAGCATAAATGAGTTGACGTCGCTGAGGAATTGCTATCTGGCACTTAGCCAAATAGACTCATTACAAGGTGATTACGAAGGTGCATTGAATGCATATATGCAGTATGGCGATATTAAGGATTCTATTTTTTCGATCAATAGTAATGAAAAGCTGGGAAATCTGGAGACAGAGCGGGCATTGCTTGTGAAGGAAAAACAGATAGAGGCCGATAGGCGGGATAGCGTGGAGCGAAAACTCTTTTTTGCCGTAATGGGCCTCCTTGTGCTCATTATTTTCATTGTTGTATTTAATTTTTTAAAGCAAAAAAAACTCACTGCCCAGAAGGCGGGCCTTGTAGATGAAAAAGAGGAGCTTTTATATCAGAAAGGCATATTGATTAAGGAGATACATCACCGTGTGAAAAACAACCTGCAGGTAATCAGTGCCTTGCTCGACTTGCAATCGGGTAGCACCATTGATGAAGAAGCGAAGAGAACAATGACTGAAGGTGCATCAAGGGTAAAGTCTATTTGGCTGATGCATCAATTGCTCTATCAACACGATGATATAACCGGAATTGAATATGCCAGATTTGTTAAAGATCTGTTTCGGCAGGTAGCTGCTGTCTTCAAAAAAACGGGTCAGACAGTTTTGCTCACGGGCAATATGCCGGAAATTGTCTTAGATATTGATACCGTTGTTCCGCTAGGCCTTATTGTAAACGAATTGATGACCAACTCATTTAAATATGCGTTCCCCAATAGTGATGGCAATATCAGCATAAACCTTGAACATAACGAGACGAGCTACAAACTTTCGTACAGCGATGGTGGCCCTGGTCTGCCAAAAGATTATAATATTAAGAAAGCCATAAGCACTGGCATGACAATTATGCGCAATCTGACTAAGCAATTGGGTGGAACATTCTCTTACGACTATGACAATGGATGCTTCGTCATTTTATTCAAAGATTTACTCGAAAGGAAAAAAATAAAATAGTCACGTTCAATATTCATCAATAGATTCATGGTTGGATCTAGTTGAAAATACCAGCTCCGTTTCAATTTCAGGGTCCGGTAACTTTGTGCGCCCGACCATCGCTTGTTTGGGGGATCAAGTCTATTCTGGATAAGGAAAATACTTTTTAAATCAGCAGCCATTTCTAGAAATTGAATCAGCCTAAGTCAAGCACTTAGGTGCATTACGCATTTTTGCATGTGTCAAAAAAACATGTGTTCATACCGCCGGACACGGGTGCTCGTGTCATTTATCAGAGCACGTATTAAATATGCCGGTAAGTTCGCATTACAGGTCCACTCCCTACCTGCAACTTTAGTTGAATGCGATACTTACTAAACGTTTTTTTGAAAATTCAAATACATTAAACGTGCACTCATGAAAAAAATGATTTTTATTATTGCCTGCCAGTTGGTAGCCTTTTGTATTGATGGACAAACCAACCCAACCGCACAGACGCTGCCTTACTTCCAGGATTTTTCTTCCTTTACTGGAAGCACGACCACATATCCTGCAGGGTGGCAAGGATGGACGATTGCCGGAAGCCTCGGTACTAGTTATCCCACAGCTGCACCGAGTGGAAACCAGGCTTTGGCAGGGACTACAAATGCCACAACATCGGCATTTGTAGGAGATATGAACCGAAAAATAGGTATTCTGAGCACTGCATCAAACCTTGTTAGCGTTGTTCTGGCCATCAATACCACGTCGCTTAGCAGTATACAGCTAACTTACACCGCATCTACCCAGGCTGTGAATTATCAGGGCAGGGTTGATGAGCTGGGCCTTCAATACCGGATAGGCACATCAGGTACTTTCACGAATATATCTACTGACTACTGGAACAGCGTAACCAACAATAGTACCACGGCTGTAGTTACACCTTCGAATTCAGCAATAATAACGGCAACATTGCCATCGGCCTGCAATGGTCAGTCAGTGGTGCAGCTTCGCTGGGTAATGAAGGATTCTATTGGGGCCGGCAACCGTCCCAGCTTTTCCATTACCAATGTTACCGTGGCGGCTGCATCTCAGATTGTCAACTACTACAATACCGCAAGTACCAACTTAGACAATGCCGCCAACTGGGGTACTGCAACCAATGGCACCGGCAGCCACCCCAGCAATTTTACGACGGCCGGCCAGGTATTCAATATTCACAATGCAAATACAGGTGTTACGGCATCTACCTGGACAGTTTCCGGCGCAGCATCAAAAATAGTTGTGGAAGGAACCGATTTTACCATCGCCTCCGGCAAAACAATTACAGCTTTGGTAGACGTTAACGCTTCAAGGACGCTCACCATTCAGTCAACTACCTTCCCGACATTAAATGTGCTTGCTCCTACCAGCACAGTAAGTTTTAAGAGCCTGACTTCGATAACCATTCCCCTGGTAATAGCCGGATATGGCAATATAATTTTTGATGCAACGACTGTTGCAAACCCCGCCACTATGGGCGACATTATGTTCGCAGGGAATTTTAAGCTCCAGACTGCCGGGGCTGCTTTTAGCGCGGCCAACCTTAACTTATGCACGAAGGGGACATCAGACCAGTACATTTTCGGCGGCGGTTTTACCCTGAGCTGCGGTAGTCTCAACAACAATGTAACCAACACCAAAACAGGTAAACTGCTTCTTGGCCCCACCACGAACATGACAATCAATAATTCGATCAACATGATCAATTTTGGTGCGGCCAATAATTTCACTGACAGTGGAAATACGCTTACTGTATTGGGCAATGTTACTGACAGTGGCGACGCAGCCGGGTACAATCTTACAGGAACCATAGGTTTTACAGCTACAGCAGGTACCAGCAATATAAGCGGCGGGGCAAATGGAACAGTGGCCACCCCTGCTGTTCTTAAAAACGTTACTGTAAATACTTCGGGCACCGCAGGTCTAAGCTTTAACCCGGCAGCAGGAAGTGGCACAACAACCATAAAGGGTAATTTTACGCTTACGGCAAGCGGTTCGGGGCTTGTCGTTTTCAATGCGAATACCATAAAAATTGGCGGAAACTTTACCCATACCCCTACAACTAACAAAATTACATTTGCTGGCAGCACCGTTGAATTTAATGGCACAAGTGCCCAAACTTATTCAAGCCTCATAACTACTACAGGGTGTATTTTTAATAACCTGACGATGAACGGCGCCGGAGGGCTGACATTGTCTAACAATATGCAGGCTACCGGTACATTAACCCTAACCACAGGGAAATTGACTACGGGGGCGCAGACATTTACATTAGCATCCTCCGGCAGCCTTTCCGGCGGTAGTGCGACTTCCTACATAAATGGCAGCTTTGCCAAAGGGATAGCCGCAGCAACGACTACAAAAACTTTTGAAGTGGGTGATGCCGCGGCATACGCTCCGGTAACACTCACCTTTAATGGAGGTTCTGTGGCTGCTGGCACCATAACTGTAAAAGCTACCGCCGGAAATCATCCAACCGCCGGCTCTTTTATCAATTCGGCCTATTTTGCAAACAGGTATTGGACAATTACCAACAGTGGTACAAGTGGATTTACTTCCCTTAGCACGCTCCTGAATTACAACCTCACTGATATCAGCGCCACGACAGGAGGTGCAACATCTAATAGCAGTTTTATTGTAAGACAGCTCAACGGTACCTGGTCAACTCCAACCTGTTCAAACCCTACTTCCACTTCGTCGCAGGCAAGTGCTATTGCTTTTTCAGCTGCATTTGGAGACTATATTGCAGGGCAGATTATTCCGACCATTACCTCCGTTAGCCCAAACAGTGCCAATCCTGGTGCAACCGTAACAATATCCGGGCCGTATTTTAATACTAACGCAGGCCAGCATAAGGTATTTTTTGGTGCAACCAGGGCCGCTGTTTCTTCATCGTCAGGTACCTCTCTGACGGTGACTGCACCAACCGGTGCCACATATGGCCCGATCTCTGTGCTCGATACTGTTACCAGGGGGACTGGCTATGAGCAGTATGCGTACATGCCAAAGTTTGACAATAGTTCCTATATTCCGGGACTAATAAACTTCGCCACAGGCGTTGCTTATAGTGGAACAAGTGCGTTCGGCATTGCCATTGGCGATCTGGATGGGGATGGCAAACCAGATGTGGTTGTGGCGAATCGAAGCACCAATACAGTCTCTGTTTATCGCAATACGAGCAGTAGTGGCAGTATCACTTCGGGTTCCTTTGCGAGTCCTGTTGATTTTGCGCTTAGTAGCCCCGGCGGTTCCTGTTTCCGAGTAGCCCTTGGAGACATGGACGGAGATGGCAAACTCGACATTGTAGCAGTAGCTAACTCTTCCGGCAGTTTCGCAGTTTTTAGAAATACAAGTACGAGCGGCAGTATCACATCTGGTTCTTTTGCAAGTTCTGTACCCTTTCTTACGGCGACAGGCTCAAGTCCTGTTGATTTAGCCCTTGGCGACCTCAATGGGGATGGTAAGCTCGACGTGGCTGTAATAAATGAGTCCAGCAGTACTGTATCTATTTACCGCAATACAGGCGGCAGCCCTGGTAGTATTAACTTTGCAGTCAGAGTTGATTACGCAACAGGGCCATACCCGGAAGGAATAGCAATTGGCGATCTGGACGGAGACAGCAAACCCGAAATGGTAATAACGTCAGAAGGGAGTAATTCTGTAATCGTTTACAAAAATAACAGCACAGGAACTTTTACCGCAGGTTCTTTTGCTGCGAGTTATTTCACGACTGGTAACAGCCCTTTTGATGTTGCAATTGGTGATCTTGACGGAGATGGTAAACCAGACCTGTCTGTAACAAATTATGGAGATAATACTGTATCGGTTTTACGAAATACAGGTAGCAGCGGGTCTATTAATTTTGCAACAAATGTGGATTTTGCTACAGGATCAAATCCTCAGGCGGTAGCTGTTGGCGACATCGACGGAGATGGCAAGGCAGATATTGCTGTAACAAATTCCGGTGGCAACTCACTTTCGGTTATTCGAAACATCAGTTCGAGCGGAGCCATTACGACAGGGTCTTTTGCAACAAAAGTGGATTTTACGTCATATAGCTCTTTTTTAGTCATCGGCGACCTGGACGGGGATGGGAAGCCTGAATTGGCAACTACAAGTAGCGGTATAAATGTAATGCATAATGCGCCCCTTTTTCCTATTACCGGGACGAGGGCAATTTGCAGTGGAACTACGACTACTCTTACTGATGCAAGGAGCGGCGGCGCCTGGAGCTCAGGGAGCAGTGGAATTGCAACTGTTAATTCATCAGGGGTGGTAACAGGGGTAGCTGGCGGAGCAACCGTTATTTCTTACACAGCCGGCGACGTAAGTGATACGTTTAACATAACGATAAAAGCTACACCTGCTATTACGCTAACTCCGGCATCGGTGTTTCAGTGTACAGGTGGAAATACCAATATTACAGCATCTGGCGGCAGCGTGTCATACTCTTGGTCTCCTGGTGCGGGACTAAGTTCTACTACAGGTGCCACAGTGAATTGCAATGCAACGAGTTCAACTATTTATACTGTAACGGGTACCGGCTCCAGCGGCTGCACAAGAGTGCTCACGGAAACAGCAACTGTAGTTACTTCCGTTACACTTACAGTCACACCATCATCGGCGGGCATACCGGTGGGCTTCCCCCAAACTGTTTCGGTGTCGGGTGGAGGCAATTACATATGGTCTCCTGCTACAACTTTAAGTGCCACTACGGGGGGGGCAGTTGTCGCGACACCCACTACTGCTACTACTTATACTGTGACAGAAACGTCGCCAGCTTGCGGTGGCGTAACTGCAACCTCAACTTTAAACATCCAGTTACCTCCAACCATTTCTTCCGTTAGCCCCAATATCGCCAATCCGGGGACTTCTGTAACTATAACGGGTAGTAATTTCAACACGACAGCAGCTAATAATATCGTCTATTTTGGTGCAACAAAGGCGGTCGTTTCCTCAGCGTCGGCAACTTCGCTCAGTGTCATATCGCCGGCTGGAGGTTCATATGCTCCTATCTCACTATTGGATAGTGTTACCGGGGAAGTGGGATATGAACAATATGCATTCTTACCTAAATTTAATGATAGTGCCTATATCCCCGGACTGGTTAGCTTTAACGGTAAAGTTGATCTCTCGACAGGTTCTACCCCCGAAGGTGTCGCGGTGAGCGATCTTGACGGAGATGGCAAAGCAGATCTAATTGTGGCAAACTCCGGTGCCAATACGATAACGGTTTATCGGAATGTGAGTTCTTCCGGAGCCATCGTTGCCGGATCTTTTTCCGGGTCGGTATCATTTGCGACCGGCACAACTCCGGCATATGTGAAAGCTGCTGATGTTGATGGCGACGGAAAGCCTGATATTATTGTTGCCAACAGTGGCTCTGCTACAATTTCTGTTTTCAGAAATACTACGGGCCCCGGAGCCTTCACAAGCGGTTCATTTGCCGCAAAGGTTGACTTCTCCGTAGGAACTTCTCCATTCGATGTTGCCATCGCGGACTTCGATGGAGATGGAAAGGCAGACATAGCAGTACCGAACAGTGGATCAACAACTATATCCATTTTAAGAAATACATCATCGTCGGGATCACCATCCTTTGCGACAGCAGTGAATTGTACTACAGGCGCTACTCCGAAAAAAATATTCGCAGGTGACCTTGACGGAGATGGGAAACCAGACCTGGCCGTAACCAATAATGGCACCGCCACCGTTTCGGTATTCCTGAACACCGCTTCGGCTGGTAGTTTGACAACGAGTTCATTTGCTGCCAAGGTTGACTTTACCACAGGAACAGCTCCCTGGGGCCTTACTGCAGCCGACATTGACGGAGATGGCAAGCCTGAGTTGATTGTTGCCAATCAATCCTCTGGTACCTTATCTGTCTTCCGTAATACATCCACCAGCGGCGCTATAACGTCAGGTTCATTTGCAGCAAAAGTTGATTTTACGACTGGTACGTCTCCAAGGGATCTTTCTGTTGGTGATTTCGACGGTGATAGTAAGGTGGACATCGGAGTGGTGAATGCAACGTCCGCAACTGTTTCAGTTTTTCGCAACACTGGTACAAGCGGTTCTATAGCATCAGGGTCTCTGGCTGCCAAGGCTGATTTTGGTACTGGTACCTCGCCATTGGGAATCGCCATCGGCGACCTGGATTTGGATGGCAAGCCTGACATTATTATCGCAAATAGTGGTGGTGGCACGGTATCAATACTCCGTAACAGACCAATATTACTAGTGCCTAGCATTACTTCCGTCAGCCCCAATATAGCTAACCCCGGCACCTCAATAACCATAACCGGCACCAATTTCAATACTACGGCCGCTAATAATAAAGTGTATTTCGGCGCTGAAAAGGCGGTCGTTAGCTCTGCTTCTGCTACTTCGCTTACCGTTACTTCTCCGGTTGGCGGCACTTTTGCAAGGGTATCTGTGTTAGACAGCGCAGATGGTCAGGTAGGTTATGAGCTATTCCCTTACTTGCCTAAATATGATAACAGCGCTTACTTATCGGGCACTGTTAAATTTGATTCCGGTATCGACTTAACAAGCGAGACACACCCAAGGGGCGTGGCTATTGGCGACCTCGATGGGGATGGTAAACCTGATATGGTTGTGGCAAATTATTTCGGTAGTTCCGTTTCTGTTTACCGCAATATCAGCAGCTCCGGAAGCATCAGTGCCGGTTCGTTTGCTTCACGGGTGAATTTTGCCACCACTGGAAGCCCTGCCAAGGTCGTCATTGGCGACCTCGATGGCGATGGAAAGCTTGACATCGTTGCGGTAGGTCGCGGTTCAGGCAGTTTATCTATTTTGAGAAATACTTGCAGCGTCGGCAGCATTACCACAGGTTCGTTTGCTTCAGCGGTTAATTTTACAGTTGGTGCAGCCCCGGAAATGGCAGCGATCGGTGATGTGGATGGGGATGGCAAACCAGACCTAATAACAGCAAATAATGGCGACAACACGGTATCCGTATTACAAAATATAGGTGCCCCGGGAAGTATTACCTCTGCTTCTTTTGCAAACAGGGTTAACTTTGCAGCAGGGACTGTACCCTCATATGTAGCTATTGGCGACCTCGATGGGGATGGTAGGCCAGACGTAGCAGCAACCAACGCGGCCGGTGGAAGTGTATCTGTTTTTCGAAATACTAGCACGGTCGGTTTAATCAATACTGGTTCTTTTGCCACGAAAGTTGATTTTACGACGGGGGGAGTTCCTCAGAGCGTAGCGCTTGCAGATATAGATGGGGACGGCAAGGCTGATATGGTTGTGTCAGGCAATTCCGCCGGGATTCTTGTATTCCGAAATGTCAGCAGCGCAGGCAGCATCACAACCGGTTCGTTTGGTGGGGTTGCTTTCTCAACCGGGGCGCGCCCATGGGAAGTAGCCGTTGGCGACATAGATGGAGATGGCAAACCAGACCTCGTGACAGCAAATACTGATAACAACACAATATCTGTGCTTCGGAATACCAGCTCTAGTGGAAGTTTGACTTCCGGTTCGTTTGCTGCAAGGATAGATTATGCCACCGATTCAACCCCGATGAGCATAGCCATCGGTGATCTGG
>CANCOG010000069.1 GCA_947379685.1 Flavipsychrobacter stenotrophus
ATTGTGTTTGTTTTCTGTTTGCCAGAACGACTCGGTCCCCGGCTGCCAGGAAGCATTTTTAATGCCTTTTGTGGCCAGGGTCGTAGACATGCCGTTGGTGGCCTCGGCCATGGTAAATTGTTTCTTCTGCGCAATCGAAAACTGGCAAACTGCAACTGCCAGGGAAAGCGACAGCAAGTATTTTTTATAGCTCATAATTTGTAATTGGAACCGCAAACATAAAAAGTAAAGGGGGATTTTTTATACCCCTTTTTGTAATCATATGAAAATGACAACTTACTGAGTTCTAGCAGCGAGCCTCAACGTGGTGAATTTGTGTGACGATGAACTACCGGTAAGATAATAGTAAACATGGTGCCTTCGCCAACCTTACTTTTTGCGGTTATGAATCCATTATGCAGTTCCGTTACCTTTTTTACGACGGCCAGGCCAATACCTGTACCCTCATATTCCGATTTGTCGTGTAGCCTCTGGAAGATCAGGAATATCTTATCGAGGTAAGTTTCTTCAAATCCGATTCCATTATCTTGAATAGTTATTTTGCAAAAACGTTCGCTTTTATTGAATTCAGGGTTACGCACCACCGTAAAATTATAAAGGCTGCTTTGGGTCACTTCGGCCGGAAGCATATCGGCTGTAATTACTTCACCTGTAACAGTTATAATAGGGGCGACGCCTTTTCGGTGAAACTTAATAGCGTTGCTCAAAAGGTTTTGAAATAGTTGGCCCAGCTGGCTCGCGTTTCCATCTATTTCGGGGAGTTGGTTTGAATTTATCTCTGCTTTGTTTACATCAATGGCTACCTCCATATCGGAAAGTACATGCCTGACAATGTCATTGAGATTAATCCTCGAGAACTCCTGATTATCTGTACTGAGTTTGGAGAAATCGAGTATGCTGTCAATCAGTTTTTGCATACGTGACGATGCTTCTGTTACCTTTTTCAGATACATCTCCCCTTTTTCTCCTAATTTCCCTGCCGCTTCACGCTCCAGCATAGAACCAAACGTCATTATTTTACGAAGAGGTTCGCGGAGGTCATGAGAAGTGATAGAAGCAAATTTTTGCAGTTCTACATTAGATGACTCCAGTTTTTGTGTTTTCAGCAGTAATTCGTGCTCTGTTTTTATCAGGTCTGTAATATCCTGCACTGTCCCTATCATTGTTACGACCTCACCATTTTCGCCCAATATCACTTCTCCTTTCGATAGCATGGTCTTCGTTTGCCCGTTCGGCCAAATGATACGGTGATAGAATTTCGGGAATACCTTTGTCTTAAAACCCTCCATTACAGCGTTGTTCACATATTCTCTGTCGTCAGGATGCAGTTTTTGAAGGTATTCATCGTAAGTCATTTCGCGGTTGCCCGGAGGTAAACCATACAATTTCAGCGTCATGTCAGACCACTCTACTTTGTTCGTGATAACATCCCACTGCCAGTGCCCGAGTTTTGCAATTTCCTGGGCCTCGGTTAATAATTTATTGTTGATGCGGAGCTGTTCTTCAACCGTTTTCCGGCGTTCAATCTCCTTCTCAAATTCCTCTGCCGATTTCAAAGTATTGGCGACTGGCATTAATTTAACCAAATTATAGACTGTTATCCAGCTTACTATGGCGGTAACAAAACGCATCAGGGCATTTATCCTGTAGTAGGGATACCAGAACATAATGGCATCGAGCAGGTGGGTAGAGCCACAGGCAAGAATGAAGGAGGCAAAAAGAAAATATACCCTTGTAAAGCGGATGTCGTACTTTTTCGCAACGAATTTCAGGATGATGATGGGGATGGCAAAATAAGCCGCCCAAATAGCCAGATCGCTGCATATATATAGCCACCCATGGAATTGCGACCAAAAACCGCAATGCCATCGCGGAGGAAAATCGGCGGTGTCAAATAGTTTTTGAAAAAACTCCCAAACTTCATTCATGGATTTAAAAATAGCAAATATCCCAGATTATTCTACTCTCGCACGGCCTAAAAGTCGAATTAAAAATTCTTTACTACCTGCCTGAGCTGTACCAATTTTACCAGCAACGCCTCCAGCAAATTAAGATTCAACATATTAGCGCCGTCTGATTTTGCATTTGCCGGATCAGGGTGCGTTTCTATAAAAAGCCCATCAGCTCCAACGGCAATACCTGCCCTGGCTATGGTTTCAATCATTTGTGGGTTTCCACCAGTTACGCCGCTGGACTGGTTAGGTTGTTGCAGTGAATGCGTACAATCGAGCACAACAGGCACATTCATTGCCTGCATCGTCGGAATGCCCCTGTAATCAACGATCAGGTCGTGGTATCCAAACATAGTGCCGCGATCTGTGAGCATAATATTTTCGTTGCCACTCTGGCGTATCTTATCGACAGCAAATATCATCGACTCCGGAGAGAGAAACTGACCTTTCTTAACATTGACCACCTTACCGGTCTTGGCTGCAGCAACAAGAATATCTGTTTGCCTGCAAAGGAAGGCAGGTATTTGTAGAACATCCACATATTCGGCAGCCATTGCTGCTTCAGCTGCATCATGGATATCAGTCACCAACGGCACGTTAAACGTTTCCTTTACCTTTGCCAGAATTCGTAATGCTTTTTCGTCACCAATCCCAGAAAAACTATCCAGTCTGCTTCGGTTTGCCTTGCGGTATGACGACTTAAATACCACCGGAATACCCAGCCGCGAACAAATACCAATTATTTTATCGGCGGTTTTCATGATCACTTCTTCACTTTCAATCACACATGGGCCAGCCATAAGGAAGAAGTTATTATCTGTATTTTCGGTCTTAAAAAGAGAATGGATTGTTTGAGGCATTTTGTAAAATTAATTGATTAAGCGGAGAAATTGAACGTGAGCACTTCTATAGCTTTTTTACTTTCCTGCTTTTTTAAAAGTTACTTGTCCGCTTGTTTCTTTCACAAACTTCTCGAAAAAAGTATGCAATTCATCATAAGATGAAACAGCAACGCGGGGCTCGTTTATTTTAACGTTAGTTTTAATGGTAACAATATGGGCTGTGGTGTCGTAAGCGGTAATGTGATCGGCGTGCACGCTATTGTCTGTCATGCCTCCAGACCATGAAGCTGGTAGTTGGTCTGCTTCCCAATCATCATAAGGAAGTAATACTTTTAATGAGTAATTGTATTCGAAAGTCGAAGGAAAATCCACGGGTAACTTGCGCTGGGGGGCGGCAAAAGGGTTGCTGTTGAACATTCTCAAAAAATCTGTGGGGAGGTGCTTATCTGCCGCTTTCTTACGACGAACAGCCTTAAAGCTATATTTCAAAACCAGGGTTTTGTCAACATCGTCAAGATTATCAATTACAAGTGATCTTGCAATAATGTCGCTTTGGAAGGAAGATGTCCGCTTTATGATGTAATCGCTGATTGCATTTGAATCTTTAGACATGATGTTCCTCAAGTAAATCGATTCAGTTATCCCCTTGGTTTCTGTAATGCCAACTTCCATGTTGCTGTCCGTAAGTTCGGTTATTACAATTTCCTGCTTGTTCCGGTCTTTGTAATCTTTGTTGCTCCACTTAATCGATGAGCCTTTTGTGTCAATAATTCTGGCATAACCATTGTGGCAATAAATAGGTAGAACGCCAAAAATGTTGAAACTATTAGACGCATCAAGGAAAATTTGCTGGGTGTCTATTTTAACTGTAGCGATGGCATAATTAAATTGGTTGAGTTCAGGGTAGAATTCATTCGGCTTTGGTGAGCCCAACTTGGCGAGAATAACAGCCGAGGCATTTAGCCCTGCTGTGCGTAGCATATTTGTTAGCAGCAGGTTCATCTCGGCTTCCGATGCAATGCGATTCTTTACTATCTGGCTCAGATCTCGGCGGACGTTGATGCCGGGATTATTATTGCAGTCGAAATTTGCACGCACATAGGAATAAATACTTTTTGCTTTTTGTAACGGCGTGTTTTTATTGCGGATCAACGAATCAGTAATTTTTTTCACCTCAGGGAAAGATTTTGTGAATTGCTCGCCGAAATGTTCATTCCTCAAAAAGTAATTGTTCAGCGCTTGCCAGTTCTCGCTCATTTCATTCATATTGAAACCATCGATCTGCAGCTGAAAAAGTTCTCTAGCGTTTTCCAGATTACCAAAGAACATTTCTGGTTTCAGGCCAGTAAGGTTTTTCTTTACCCAAAGAATCTTGTTTTTTTTATCGTTACCTGCCACGTTAATTTTGTAGCTGATCGCATTGCTTTTTTCAGCATCTTCAACAGTTGAGAAGGCAGTGAAATTGGTAATGGGTGGATTTAGTTCCTTGAATTTAAAATCAGCTGGCGCATCTAACGCAAACTCACTGTATAATTTGGGTAGCTTGTTTTGAAACTCCCATTGGGGAAGCAGGGAAGTAACCGGCCCTTTTATCTGATAGTGATATTCAATAATTGAACCTTCTGTTACATTGGGCATTGCAAGCTCAATTTGTGTATTAAGCTTGTCAGGTATTTTTGTTGAAATGCCGGTTTTTGCCAGCGGCGACTCTACTGTCTTTCCGTTTGTAAGATTATAGGTTATGCCCCACACACTGTCAGTTACAAAAGTATGGTTGTTCTTGTCCCGGTATTGTTCGGTGACATTGCCAATCGAAGTTGCGCTGCTTTTTAATATGTGTACTATCCGGTGAATAGTATATTTCTCCTTATAACCGGTGCCATCTGGGGTTATCTCGACGGCACATTTTTCAAATAAAACTACGGCATCAGCCTGGGCATCAATGTCATAGGTTTTTTTTTGAAGTTCTTGCCCGAAGTAATCTTTATTGAACTTCTGGCCCAAAGCGGCGTTTGACAGGAAAAGCAAACTTATGAGTACTTGTTTTGTATATCCTTTGCGCATTTCGTAAATGTAATATGTCTGGAATGTAAACGGACCTTTTTTGCAGGCTAAAGGTAATACCACCAAATGAAAACAATACCTAATTAACAGTTTCTTATGCCTGCGTGCAATTCAGTTAAAATAGGAGGGGCTTTTATTAACCCAGAGTAATAGGTATTGTTGCTTCCTTTTACGGTTTTACTATTAAAGTACAAATGTCACCTGCTGGATGTAGACTGATTTAACCTTCCTGCCCTTGTATATTGCAGGTAGCCAATTATCTGGTAAGTGTTTTACGACGTTCAGCGCTTCTTTGTCGAGCGAGGGCTCAACATGCTTTTTCACCCATCGAGAACCTGCATGGCCATTGGCATCTATAATAACACCTATTTCAACTATCCCCTGTTTCACTTTTTTAAGTGCGGAGTCCGGGTATTTCATGTTTTGTGCTATAAAGGTCATGGCATTTATTGAGCCACCTATATAAAGTGGTGGCTGGTCAGGTATAACTTTGATAGTGTCTTTCTTTCTGATAATGGCAGTCGTCTCGGACGAATCGGGTCTGAAATAGACCAGTTTCCGTTTTGTGTAATCATATTTTTGTTCTACTATGTCCTTTGCCTTATAGTATGTCCATGTGCCAACCCGCACATCTTTCAGATAGTTGCCAGAAGCCTGAAGGAAATTACCCCAAATGCTGTATTCGTACCACGTACTATCTTTCATGCCCTTGTAGTAAAACCCCTTTTTAATGAGCTCGCCGCCAAAGAAATTTACCATCCTGTACGGTCCATGTTTAAGTGTACTGTCAGATTTTAGTACAAAGTAATATTCTATATTGTGCTCATTAGTGTTCTGACTCACTTTTCGCCTGATCTCCTGTGCCGGCAGTAGGTAAGGGAAAAGTAAGAATAGCAGAAATAATTTGTTCATCTTATGTTTGTTGATAGGGCAAAAATATAAAATCCCTGGCTAATATATGCGGTATGCGATTCTATGCATCCACTACGAAGGGTATCGTTTTGTGTATTTCGTTAGCTGTACTTTGTGCACTTAATTTGCCTGCCTTATCTTAAATAAAGTGGCCCCTGTCTGCCGAATGAGCAGGTTTGTGTATACCGTTGTGGCCCTTGTGTTTGAATTTAGTGCACGAATTTTAATGCAACTCAATTAAACAGATTTTTCACTAACTCATATGAAGTATTGATCAGGTATTCCTGCCGGCCTTTGTAGCGGATAATAAAGCCGGTCTTTTCCATCATCTGCAATATTTTTTTTACTTTTTGTTGGTATAACTCATACCCATTTGGAGTTGCAATCTCGCCTCTTATTACCCAAAGTCTGCTGCTTATGTCATTCGCATCAGGATATTTCACTTCTTCTTCATTGTTTCGTTCGTAGATAAACGAAAGCATCTGCTTGTAGTCAGGCTCCAGGGAAATATAGTCAGCACCAAAAAGCGATATTAACTCAGCGGAATAGATCTTTTGAAATTGCTCCTCAGTCGTCTTATTTGCAGGTTGAGATACGCTTGAATGTTCAATGAATTCCTCCACCGGAATAGTTTCTTCTCCAGTATTTTCTGTAACTGATGCCAAAGAGATGGCATTGGGCGCTGTAGTTACAGGAGCTTTGAGATTAGGTATACGTTGATTGCCTGCTAGTTGCCGCTGCCATGCCAGTCCCTGATAAAAATAATACTTGTTTTCTTCAGACAAAGGTTGCAGAGTAATGACCAATACTTGACTATGCAGGAAGGGTTTAACTGTTGTGGAAATGAAATTTCCAGCCTCAACCAAATCGCCATTCAGGTTAGAAAAAGCCTTTGCTAGTGCAGTTATCTCGAATTTACTTAAGTCAGCCAGTTCATTGAGCAGGTACCGGCCGTTATCTTCATCATCGGTGATCCCTAAAATAATGATCCCCCCCTTCGTGTTCAGGAAAGCATTGGCAGTTGTATAGATAGTATTCAGGTTGTCGTCTCCGAGGTAGTCGCCTACAATTGCCACTTGTTCATGATCAGTCCAGATGTATTCGCCGGCCGATATACTGTAAGCTACTTGCTGGAGGACGTGGTCAATGATATTCATGCGTAAAAGGTAAAACTATTAATTGTATGCGATGCAACAAAATCACCCTCAATAAAATATTGTCGGATTGGCCTCTTGTTTATCGGTATACCTACATTTTATCTGCCACATTTTCCTTCGCAACTGCGCGAAATTAATATCTCTCCTTGCTCCTCAGGGGGAAAGAGCAAAGGGAAAGGGGGTGTACATTTTCCTATATTAGCAGCGAATATCCGGTTCCATGCGTTTTCACTATTACCTTTTTGTAATTCTGCTAATGATGCTCTGCTCCTGCGGGCATAGCCGACGGCTGCATAGGCGGGAACAGCGGAGGCTGCCAACCAGGGAGGAAACAGTTGCGGTTAAGCACGATGATAGAAAATACACCCCTCAAAGTTACATAGATGCCTGGAAGGGAGTTGCTATAAAACAGATGAAGCAATATGGTATTCCGGCAAGTATCGTTTTGGCACAAGCGTTGCTGGAGTCGGCTAATGGAAACAGTGCCCTGGCGAGGGAAGCAAACAACCATTTTGGGATAAAGTGTACCAATGACTGGACTGGCAAGACTTATCATAAGAATGGGGAAGGCGGAGGCGATTGCTGGCGCAAGTACAACAATGCTTCTGAATCATTTGCTGACCATTCTAAATTCTTGCAAAAGACCCGATATGCCGACCTGTTCAAACTAGGTAGTACCGATTACAAAGGCTGGGCAAGGGGGCTAAAAAAGGCTGGATACGCAACAAATCCCAAGTATCCCGAGTTGCTCATTAATATGGTAGACAAATACAACCTCCAACAATATGACAGGTGAACGTTAACTCACATTATTCATTTGAATGGGGTCGATCCCTTGTGGTTGCGTTGCAAGAGGGTGTGTTTCAAGAATGAATGCAAGGGAATTACCCCTGAGCTTAATGTGCTCTTGAATCCAGAAGTTTAAACCTTTTGCACCATTTCAACTAATATATAGGGCTAGGGCAACAAATTTTTCTTTCATTTTGTCGCTGATGTTATAATTTTCGTATTTTTAAGGAAATATTTTTCTCATGAAAAAAAATCTCACACTACTTTCTTTTTTATTAATGTTCGGAGCCTTTACAAGTAAGGGCCAGATCTTTTGGGTAGAAAATTTTGAAGGAGGCAGTACCACTGGTGCATTAGCCAGCGCATATTCCGGGCCAAACGGAGCCTGGAGCGTGACCTCGACCGGTACGGAAGACAGTTACCATAATGAGTGGTTTGTAAGCTGCGCCGAAAATGGCCATACTGCCGGAGTTTGCGGTACTGCATGTGCTGCAGTTTCTTCTACAGCGACTCTTTCTACGCTGCACGTCGGTGGGAATCCTTCATTGACAGGGGATGCTGGTGCATCATACAATGCAGGTGGGCTATGTAGTGTTGGTATTTGTGTGATTACAAACAGAAGGGCTGAATCGCCAACTATTAATTGTTCCGGGAAAACTGGTATTACAATGTCGTTCTATTACATCGAAAATGGCGACGGAACACAAGACGATGCAAGTATTTATTACTACGATGGCACAACATGGGCTCCGCTAGTTAATCCGGCGAAAACTTCAGTATGTTCAGGCGGTCAAGGGCAATGGACACGCTATACGTACGCACTTCCAGCTAGTGCAAATAACAATGCGAATGTTAAACTTGGCTTTTTATGGGTAAACAACGATGATGCAAACGGCACTGATCCATCTTTTGCTATTGATAGCCTTGCTTTGAGTTCAACTGGCACAACTACGACTGCTCCTGTTGCGTCATTTACTATAAATGATACCACCGTTTGTCAGGATAGCTGTATTACTTTTACGAGCACCAGTACAGGAACTGTTGACAGTGTGCGCTGGAGGATACCAGGGGTAACTATCAGTAGTCCTACAACCTCTATTACATCAGTTTGTTTCACTAATTCAGGGTACTATACGGTTCATTTATATGCATACCACGGTACTGCCGTAGACTCGACCACGCATACCGTGCACATCCTGGTGTCACCACACCCTGCCTTTACAGCAGCCGGTCATGTACTTACCGTAACAGGTACCTACACCAGCTATCAGTGGTACAGGAACGGAGCGATTATTTCCGGCGCCACCAATAATAATTATACATACACTACCGGTGGTAACTTCCAGATACGGGTTGACTCAGGTGGTTGTCAGGGGATGTCGGTAGTAGGTTTTTACAACCTGGGAGTTGCCGAGATTTCAGGAAATGGTACCAGGTATTCGGTGACTCAACCAGACAATAACAGCTTTGCATTATATGCATCTGCACTTTTGGATCATGAGTTGCGTATACAGCTTTTCGATGCAACTGGCCGTCTGTTACTCGAAGACAACTGGCAAGTCGGTAGTGATAAAAAACTAGTTCAGGCGGGTGACCTCAGCAATGGGTTGTATATCATCCGGCTCGGCAACAGTACCAATTCGGCAGTGCTGAAGTGGTTGAAACAATAACTAATGATCTCATTTTGGATAGAGCTCCGACCAACAAGTCGGGGCTTTTTCATTTTTGGTCGGTGTCTAGTCCTTCAATAATTGACTTTATATGGCTTTCGGATAATATAATCGGCGTTTAGTCGTTATTGCTACAAAACATTTAATTTTGCACCATAAGCAATATTTGTGCTTTCTATTATTTACCAGCCGGGCAACCGGAACTACAAACTATCATGAAAAAAAGTTTTTTATCCCTATCAGCTGTCCTAACCTTTTTCCTGGTTTTCAGTCTCGTCAATTCAATCAGAAGCCAGGGTCAGATAATTACAACTATTGCCGGAAATGGCACGGCAGGTCATAGCGGCGATGGCGGGTCAGCTTCATCTGCCCAGCTCAATGGGCCGGATGGATTGGCCGTGGACACTTCAGGAAACCTGTTTATTGCCGACTGGATTAATAATTGTGTCAGGAAAGTGGCCCCGTCAGGCATTATCACTACCATTGCAGGTAACACGAGCGGAGGTTTTAGCGGTGATGGCGGTGCTGCAACCGCAGCTATGTTAAATGGACCGGGCGGTCTTTCTGTAGATAGCCTGGGTAATGTATACATCGCTGACATGAACAATAACCGTATCCGTAAGGTGACCCCCTCGGGTATCATCAGCACCATTATTGGGGTGGGAAGTGCCGGTTACACCGGCGACGGTGGCGCGGCAACTTCGGCGCAACTTAACCGGCCTACGGATATAAAGCTGGACGGCAACGCCAATATGTATGTTGCTGATTTTCGCAATAACTGCGTCAGGAAAATAACTCCCGGTGGGGTAATCAGTACGTTTGCTGGTACGGGTTCGGGTGGTTATGCCGGAGACGGCGGAGCTGCCACTGCAGCACAACTGAATCATCCGGTCAGCATATTTGCGGACTCGCTCGGGTCACTGTTTGTAGCCGATGATTATAACAATTGCATCCGTAAAATTAGCTCAGCGGGAATCATAACTACGGTCGCCGGAACTTCAACAGCTGGTTATAGCGGCGATGGCGGCGCAGCTACGGCCGCGAAATTGTTCCAACCGAGTGATATGCGTACGGATCACAACGGGAATTTGCTGATTGTAGATAATTCTAATAATCGTATACGGATGGTAAACCCATCTGGCACAATAAGTACAATAACAGGGACCGGTACAGCTGGCTTCAGCGGCGATGGCGGGGCACCTACGGCCGCACAATTATATAACCCGACAGCGTTTGCGGTCGATCGGGCTGGTAATTTATACATTGCAGATCATGGTAATAACCGCATCAGGAAGATCGTGGTTTGCCCGGCACCCGTTGTAGGTCCAATTTCAGGTCCATCGACTGTATATGTTGGTGCAACAATTACGCTCTCCGACACAACGGCAGGAGGAAGCTGGAGTTCATCGGTGTCAGGTATTGCAACGGTGAGCGCCGCCGGAGTTGTGACAGGCGTTTCAGGTGGTAGTGTTGTTATCAGTTATTCGGTTACCAACAGTTGTGGTTCATCGGTTGTAACCCGCCTTTTAACGGTTGCATCCGCAACTACATCCTGCGGTATTATTACCACAGTAGCGGGCACTGGTGTTGCAGGGTTTACAGGCGATGGTGGCCCTGCGACAGCAGCAAGATTATATTATACAATGGGTGTGACCTTTGTTAGCGGCGGCTACCTCTATATCGCCGACTGGCAAAATTCCTGCGTGCGCAAGGTGAGTCCGTCGGGCGTTATCAGCACAATTGCCGGAAACGGTTTTGCTGGTTATGCCGGTGATGGTGGGTCTGCGGCAAGTTCCCAGCTCAACAAACCCTACCGTGTAGCAGTAGATGCCGCCGGTAATGTTTACATAGCTGACTGGGGTAACCACAGGATCAGAATGATCAATACATCGGGAATTATCAACACTATTGCTGGTACCGGCACTGCGGGATATAGCGGCGATGGCGGCCAGGCAACGGCGGCAAAAATCAACAACCCGGCTGGAGTTCTTCTCGATGGAAGCGGCAATATTTATATTGCTGATGAAGGCAACAACCGCATCAGGAAGATCAATACATCGGGCAATATTTCAACCTTTGCCGGAACGGGTGCCGGGACATTTGGGGGTGATGGGGCGTCGGCGCTATCTGCACAATTGTACAACCCGTCAGATCTCACCTTCGATGTTTATGGCAATATGTTCATTGCCGACTTTAACAATAACCGCATCCGCAAGATCAACACTGCAGGTATTATCAGTACTGTTGCAGGTGTGGGGAGTGCGGGGTTAAGCGGCGACGGCGGCCAGGCTACAGCAGCCGAGCTGCATTCGCCCATGGGTATTGCCGTTGATGGCGGTGGAAACATGTATATCGCTGACGTATCGAATGAACGAGTTAGAAGAGTAAACGCCTCAGGGATCATTAACACCATGGCGGGCAGCTCCTATGGTTATAGTGGCGATGGTGGCCCGGCTACAGCAGCCCAACTGTACCAGCCCCACGGCGTGTCAGTAGACCCTAGTGGTTACCTGTATATAGCCGATTACGCAAATAATTGCATCAGGAAAGTAAGTATCGGGCTACCGGTAGTTGGCGCGATTTCAGGCCCGTCGGCAGTGGCAATAGGCGCCACAATAACGCTTTCCGATACTACTTCAGGCGGCGCCTGGAGTTCTTCTGCAACATCTGTTGCTACGGTAAACTCAGGCGGTGTGGTTACGGGTGTTGCGTCCGGCAGCACTACAATAACCTACACACTGTCCAATAGCTGCGGCAGTTCGGTAGCCATTTATCCCGTAACCGTTGCCCCGGCCAGCGCATTCTCCTGTAATGTAATCACTACTGTTGCGGGGAATGGCTCCATTGGTTTTTCGGGTGACGGAGGCTCTGCAGTGGCTGCTGCATTACATGAGGCCAGCGATGTGGCAGTTGATAGTGCCGGGAATATATTTATCGCAGATTTCGCTAATAATAGAATTAGAAAGGTGAGTGTTTCTGGCATCATAACCACTGTTGCCGGGAACGATACGGCCGGTTTTGGGGGCGATGGAGGTCAGGCAACGGCTGCGTTCCTGAATGTGCCGACAGGGGTGACAGTTGACAGGTTTGGTAATCTATTCATTGCAGACCAGGCAAACGACCGGATAAGAAAAGTAAATCCGGCAGGAATAATTAGTACCGTAGCGGGCACGGTCACCTCGGGTTTTAGTGGAGACGGCGGACCAGCCACATTGGCTAAATTATTCCAGCCATGGACAGTAAAAGTAGATTACTCTGGCGATCTGTTAATCCTTGACCAGTTTAACAATCGCATACGCAAAGTAAACGCAAGCGGTATTATAAGTACGATTGCCGGAAATGGGTCAGCTGGCTTTAGTGGAGACGGAGGGGCGGCTACAGCAGCTCAAATAAATTATCCGAAGTACATTTCTTCAGACATTTCTGGCAATGTTTATATTGCGGATATAAATAATTTCAGACTGAGGAAAATTACCCCATCTGGTAATATTTCTACTATTGCCGGAACGGGAACAGCTGGCTATAGCGGTGATGGCGGAGCTGCATCAACTGCGCAAGTTTATTGTAATGGCGTGGTAGCAGATGCGGCAGGGAACGTTTACATTAGCGATGCTGGTAATGGACGTATCAGGAAAATAGATGGGTCGGGCATTATTTCGACCTATGCAGGTACCGGGTCCTCTGGCTTTTCAGGTGACGGCTTCGCTGCTACTGCGGCACAGATTAATGCGCCATGGGGTATTGCCGTCGACAGGGCCGGATACGTTTATTTTGCGGATGTAACCAACAGCCGTATTCGCAAAATATCTCCCGGCACATCCCCTGTAGCACCATTAACTGGTCCGGTGTCTGTTTGTCCCGGTTCTTCAATAACATTGGCTGATACCTCGAGAGGTGGCAGCTGGAGCAGCAGCTTGGTAGGGGTTGCAACGGTAAACAGTTCGGGTGTGGTTACAGGTATAACGTCGGGAACCTCAACCATCGTTTACATGGTGACCAATGCCTGCGGAACAGCTACAGCCACACAAATCATAACAGTAGACCCTTTGGCTGACGCCGGTACTATTTCAGGCAGCACCGATGTTTGCCAGGGTGCTGCTGCAACCATGTCGGCGTCAGGAGCGACCTCGCCAGGCATATGGAGCTGCAGTAATAGTTTGGCCGCAATAACCAGTACCGGTGTGCTAACTGGCGCAGCTCCGGGACTAGA
>CANCOG010000070.1 GCA_947379685.1 Flavipsychrobacter stenotrophus
GCTAAATTGAGGGTAATTTGTAAGTAAAATTTGTCAAACTGTGGAACTCGCACCACATTTTGATATTCAGGTGCCTCGTCGTTGCCCCGGGTTTCAGTTAATACCCCAAAAAGCCTAACTTGCCCAATAAATCTAATTTTATATCCATGAAGGAAACGGGTGACAAAAAATGGTCGTTATATGCCACTGTCTTTTGCATGATTGTGATGTGCTATACCAGCTTTTTTTTCTACCCGAGGTACAAACAGCTCGGTACGGAGTCTGTGATTTCATATGATGTTTCAGGTTACTACTGGTATCTCCCATCTATGTTTATTTACCACGATCTCAAGCATCAATCATTTAAAGATAATATTCTCTCAAAATACAGTCCAACAGCAGATATGGAGTTTCTGCAGGGATATAAATTGCCCAACGGCAATTATGTAATGAAGTATGCAGCCGGTATGGCAGTAATGTATTTGCCTTTTTTCGCTGTTGCTCACGCCGTTGCCGCTCCGTTAGGTTACCCGGCAGATGGTTTTTCCCTGCCCTACCAGCTTGCCATTCAAGTAGGCGGGCTCCTGGTGGGTTTGCTGGGGCTGTGGTATTTCCGGCGGCTAATGCTACGGTTTTATGAGGATAGGGTGGTAGCCTTGGTCGTACTCATACTCATACTGGGTACCAATTACCTCAATTATTCTGCCATAGATGCAGGTATGTCGCACACCTGGCTGTTCACTATCTATGTCTTTATTCTTTCGAATACCATTTTGTTGCATGAAACGTTTAAGGTAAAATATGCAGTTCGTGTCGGGCTGCTTATTGGTTTGGCTACATTGACCCGGCCAACTGAGGTAATCTCTTGCCTTATCCCGGTCTTGTGGGGGATGGAGCGAATCAGTTTTGCAGGTATAACAGCGCAGTTTAAATTGCTCCTGAGCAAATCCACGCTATTGTTCGTTGCAATTGTTTGTGCGGCAGCGGTAATCTCGCTGCAATTTATATACTGGAAATATGTATCGGGAAAATGGATCGTCTATAGTTATGGCGACCAGCATCTCTATTTTAGGTCCCCTAATATTCTCGACTACACATTCAGTTACAGGAGCGGGTGGCTTTTGTATACGCCTATGTTGTTGCTGGCTTTTGCCGGGCTCATATCCTTTTGGCTTAAAGGCAGGAATAAGGTAGCGCTTACAACGTTTTTTTTGCTGAACTATTATATTGTTTGTGCCTGGAGTATTTGGTGGTATGGTGGAAGGGCAATGGTACAGAGCTATCCGGTTCTTATGTTTCCGGTTGCGTCCCTAATAACCGCGGCGTTTTCGCGGCGCTTGTTGCTTTGGGCCCTTGCACCAGTAATTTTGTTTTTTACGTACCTCAATACCTGGTTCCTTTATCAGAGCCATGGAGGAGGGTTGTATGATGTGGAATGCATGTCTGGACCATACTATTGGCGGGTAGTGGGGCGCTGGAACGTACCGGCTGAAACTGTTTTGCTAAAGGATGGAGCAGAACTAAACGATGGAACGCCGGGAAATATACACGTTCTCTGGGAAAATAATTTTGACCAGGATACATCTGTTCATTCGTCTTTGCCCCCTATTCAGGGAACGAAATCTCTTGAACTGAATGAGCATACTCCTTATACGCGGGAGTACAAATTTGCCTATAGTGGGAAGCCACAATGGATTCGCGCCGAGGCCGATTTTCGCTGTAAGCAGAGCCAGTACAATACCTGGAAAATGGCTCAGTTAATTGTAAGGGCGTATAAAGGTGGAGCAGTTCAAAAAGGCAATATGATCAGAGTACACCGTATGCTGAGCGATGGTGACACTAAACGAATATCTCTGTCCATGAATACTCAGGGCCTCACTATAGATAGTATTGGTGTAGGTTTCTGGAATGGAGGAGACAACAGGCCGTTGCTCATTGATAATGTCTCGGTATCGTCATTTGATATAGGGAAATAGCTCCGGTACTAACCAATTTCAGTTTTTCATCATCATCTTTCCTGAGCTTTCCAGGCAGTGAGAAGCTTTGCCTTAAACTTTCTTTGTGATTTCTTTAACATTTTTTGGAGCGGTTTTATTAACATGGCATTATAAGAAGTTAATCATTGAACAAATAAAACCGGGAATTATGAAAAAGTTATTAATTGTATTATCGCTTGTAAGCTTAGTTGCCGTAAGTGCCGACGCACAAACAAAATGTAACAATGGTACCACAAAACACAAGTCGGAAAAGTCTGCAGTTCAAACGACGGCAAAGACTGGTGTTTCTCCTTTTGCATCTAACTATAAAGTTTGTAAAGCTGTTTGTGGGTACAGTATCTGTAACGAGGCACCAACTATGTACAATACAGCCCCAAGGACATGTGCAAGGCAGCTCACTGGTCCTTATACCGTAGAGGAATATGATAATATTAATGAGCGCCAGCAGGCACAAAACCCCAACAACCCCGATCAGGGTTCAGCATCGCCTCAAAACCAGTCATATAAAAATATCAAAAACAGCACTGTTCAAAATACCAACAGATAATCAGCAAGCATCCACCAACAAAAAAATCCCGGGAAATCATCCCCGGGATTTTTTGTTGTATCAATAATTGCACCTTTTACTTCATTAGTGTAATTTTTTCTACAAATCGCTTATTCGTAAGGCTTACTGAAATGAAGTAAATACCTGAAGGCTGTGCCAATTGAATATCGGAAGTTTTGTTAGTAGCAGTAGTAAATGTTTTTATAACCTGGCCAGTGATATTAGTAATGGTCACGATCGCCTGTTCGTCGAGGGGAGAGGCAATGGCCAAAGCAAATTCACCACCATTTGGGTTAGGGTATACCGAGATACTTTCAACCTGAGGCGTAACTATAGGTTCGCCAGTAGTACAATGAACAAATACTGAATTAGTATCTGACGCTGTACCGCAACTATTTGTGATACCATAAGAAATAATGGCAACTCCACCAGCCATACCGGTTACAATACCGCTGGATGCATTTACGGTTGCAACTGTTGGGTTGCTGCTTGACCATGAGCCACCTGTGCCGGTTGTTGTAAGGGTAATGGCAGAGCCTTTACAAACCTTGTTGGCACCTGTAACTACTGGTGCTGGTGCAAGGTCTATGACAGTTACGGTTGTTGTTATACTGCCAGAGCCGGTTGTATATGTAATAATAGTTGTACCAACGGAAAGTGCTGTTACAACTCCGGTAGATGGATTTATTGTAGCAACTGTTGGTGTGCCACTACTCCAGGTACCGCCAGCGGCAGTATCGCTGAGTGTGCTGGTTGCACCCACGCAAATAGTGGTTGTGCCGGTAATCGGTGCGAAATAACTCCACTGTACATGGAATGCCTCCTGAGTTACGGCAAGAATAGGTGCACTAAATGCGACACCAGGTATCAGGATATCGTGGCCAGCGAACATATAGCCACCGCCAGTACCGTATCTGCTTTGGTTTTGTGCGATGATGCCCGTTTGGTAAGAACCAGGGTACCCGGTAGACGTGTTATGTGGTGCTTGCCTTGGAAAGGTAGATACACCGGCAGTGGAACCAGCAAACAACATCATGTAGTTAGCTGCAGAAGTATTGGTACCCAAAGAAAAGCTGTTGGCACTTTTGAAATGGATAAAAGTAACTACCTTTTGGCCAGCCCTGACAGCCAACGGAGTCGTTAACCTCATGTTCATTGTAGTATAAATAACGCCAGTGCCCGAAATGATGAGCGGAAATGCATAGCGTTGCTTAGGTGCAACAATAGCATCCCAGCATTCATTAACGCCAAGGCCCGATGAAGTGCGAGTATAGATTGCAGAAGTAAACCTTGGTGTCGAATCGGCAGTAATGTTGAGGAAAGAAGGGCTTGGTCCGATCTTTAACAGATAACTGCCTGAATCAGCAGTTGAACTCGCTGCAGGAGGAGCGGAAACAATAAACTCAATAATCACGCTATCGGTGCCGCTGCCAGAGGCGTAGTTTTTTACATATTCATAAGGAAACCTGAAGCTATCGATAGTGTAACCCTGATTCATTGTAATTGGAGGGTCGGTTATAGGCGATGTTGTCGCAGCCGAGTAATAATAATCGTCCGTAGGATCGAAAGACATGCCCATACCGTGGCAATACACATAATATGGCGATGAGCCTGTTGTATTGTCATACAAATTACTGTCAGGGTAAGTAACGAATGAGTACAGATTGCTGGTGCCGGAAACAAAGTTCTGGTTCCAGTAGTCAAACCAGTCGGCATGAGGGGTGCCTGTAGTCGTTTTCATCGCAACATGTTCGTTGTGCATCTCCTGATGTGGAGGGTTAGTCACCTTTCTGAGTACGTGAGACGGAATTTCGATAGGTGCATATTGCAAAACCGAGCTACCGCTTCCTTGTCCAAAGGAGGAGCTCACCGAAAACGCTAAAATAAAAAGTAAAGATATTCGTTTCATATTTTACATATTTAATGCTTCACATAAAGATATAGTTTTTTCGAAGAAAAATCTATGGTCTGTTAATTTTTTTTGAAGTAGCAATCCGGCAGAAATTAAAAATGTCCTTTTTGATTAACCTTGGATTAAAAGGAGTCCATAAGTAACTGTATTTTCAATAGTTCCAAATGCCTGTTCACAATTGTGTAACTTAATTCCTCAACGGCTTCCCTGTCGTCAAAATGCTCTGTAAGCGTTCCAATGTTTTGCGCTGTCCGCAAAGGCTCAAAAATGCTTCGCGTTCCAGATCTAGTAAATACTGTTCGCTCACTGTCGCTGCCTGGCTAAGATCTCCGCCGCACATTACAAAGGCTAGTTTTTCAGCTATAAGTTTGTCGTGCTCGCTAATGTAATTTCCGCGCCACATGGCATGGATGCCGGAAAGTAGTCCACCAAGTCCCCCGCGCCCCTGAACCTTAATGTCGTTACGGGGTGTTGGTTGGCTATAGCCGCGTTCCCAAAGCATCAATGCCTTACGTTTGGCGTCGGCTATCCTGCGATCGGGGTTAATGGAAATACTGTCAAATCCCGGGCGCAGGATAAAATTATCAAAGGCTTCGTGTGCCGACGTAGATACCTTGGCCGTTCCAATGTTCAGGAACAGTTGCTGGAGGTAATTAGTCTCTATATCTTCTTTAATGTTCCGGTCGCTTGCGCGCAATGTCAATTCCTTCGTGCCGCCACCGCCGGGTATAAGGCCTACGCCCACTTCCACCAGGCCAATATAGCTTTCCGCTGCCGCCTGAACAGCATCGGCATGGAGGCACATTTCGCAGCCACCACCCAGGGTGAGTCCGTGAGGGGCAACAATAACCGGGATACTGCTGTAGCGCATGCGCATCGTTGCTCCCTGGAAGGCCCTTATGGCCATATCCAGTTCGTCATATTCCTGCTCAGCGGCAAACATAAAGATCAATCCCACATTAGCACCGGCACTGAAATTAGCACCATTATTGGCTAAAACCAGGCCTTTATATTTATCCTCTGCAATGGCAATACTCTTGTTCACGCCCTCCAGCACTTCTCCACCAATACTGTTCATTTTCGTATTCCAGCGTAATGCAACAACATCGTCGCCAATATCATACAATTTGCAGGCACTGTTTTTCCAAACTACTTTTTCATCGAGGTGTTCAAGGATGATGAAAGCCCCCATACCCGGAATTGGCTGGTAGGCCTTCGTACGGATATCGTAATATTTTTTCTGGCCGTTCTCAGTTTTATAGAAAGTACTGCACCCCGCTGCCAACATTTCTGTCACCCAAGGTGCTACCTGGTAGCCGCTACCCAGCATGGTGTCCAGTGTTTTTTGCACACCCAGGGCATCCCAGCTTTCGAATGCGCCAATTTCCCAACCGAATCCTGCTTTAAGGGCGTCATCGATTTTATAAATTTCATCGGCGATCTCCGGTAGTCTGTGCGAAACGTATGCAAACAACAAATGATGAAATAACCTGTAGAAGTCTCCGGCTTTGTCTTTTCCGTTATAGAGCACCTTTAAGCGCTGGGCCAGGTCGTCAACGGGCTTTGCGGCTTCTATGGTTGCAAATTTTGGTTTTTGTTTTGGGCCATACTCCATGGTTTCCAAGTTAAGGGTGAGAATGTCCTTCTTGCCCTTTTCTTTTTTATAGAAGCCCTGACCGGTTTTGTCGCCAAACCATTTGTTCTCCACCATCTTTTCAAGGAAGGCGGGCATGGTGAATATATCTTTAGCTTCGTCGTCCGGGGCATTGAGTGGGAGCGCTTTTGCAACGTGTACAAGCGTATCGAGACCTACGACATCGCCGGTGCGAAAGGTGGCTGACTTCGGTCTCCCGAATATCGGCCCTGTAAGTGCATCTACTTCATCAACGTTCAGACCGGTTGCCGCCATCGCCTTAAATACAGCCATAAAGCCAAACACGCCAACCCTGTTTGCAATAAATGCTGGTGTATCCTTACACAAAACTGTGGTCTTGCCCAGGAAGCGGTCGCCATAATCCATTAAGAAATTGATGACTTCGGGACTGGTGGCCGGGCAGGGAATGATCTCGAGCAGGCGCAGGTAACGGGGAGGGTTAAAGAAGTGGCTGCCGCAGAAGTGTTTTTGAAAATCTTCGCTACGGCCTTCGCTCATCAGGTGAACAGGTATTCCGGATGTATTAGTGGTAACAATAGTGCCCGGCTTGCGGAATTTTTCCACCTGCTCAAAGATCTGTTGCTTGATATCCAGCCGTTCTATTACCACCTCAATTATCCAATCGCAATCAGCAATAAGTTTCAGGTCATCGGTGATATTGCCGGTTTTGATATTTTCGGCTACCTTTTTGGTGTAAACCGGTGAAGGTTTACCTTTCAGCGTGGCCTGGAGCGCATCATTCACTATCCGGTTACGTACCGCTTTCGATTCAAGAGTAAGGCTCTTACCTTTTTCAGCATCGGTTAATGTGCCCGGCACAATATCGAGCAACAAAACCTGTACGCCAATGCCCGCAAAATGACACGCAATACGCGAGCCCATTACTCCGCTACCTAAAACTGCAACCTTACGGATAG
This sequence comes from Flavipsychrobacter stenotrophus, assembly GCA_947379685.1. GTDB lineage: Bacteria > Bacteroidota > Bacteroidia > Chitinophagales > Chitinophagaceae > Flavipsychrobacter > Flavipsychrobacter stenotropha_B. The sequence continues at coordinate 7,007 of CANCOG010000070.1, forward strand.
TCCTGTTCATGAACATGAAATTTGAAACTGTAAATTATTGAAAATAGTTGAGTGGAGGGGTAAATTTACGCCTATATTTTCCTCTTTTTTACGCCCCCTGAAGAGTTGCAGTTTTTTAATGGTGTATTCATTGCAATCAACCTTTACTTTTGTACCTCATGATCCTGATAGACGCATTATTTATAAACAAGGGGGGAGGGGCTGTCTTGCTGCAATACCTCATAGAAAAGATATTGGCTCACCCGCGAAAGGATGATTTTTTCTTCCTGCTAGACCCCAGATTTGACAAGCCCAAAGGCCTAAACTCGAATTTTGTTGTAATTCCGAACAAATTAAAGGACAGAATTGAATTTTATAAGAAGCATAAAAATAATTATACGAAGGTGTTTTGCTTTGCAAACACTCCTCCGCCAGTAAAACTAAGGGTGCCGGTTTACACCTATTCGCATAACCAGAAATTACTGGAAGCACCAAAGCAAAAGTTCAAACGGAGTTATTGGAGATTGTACCTAAAGTACCTTTTTATAAAGCTCTACAACCGGAATACAGACTACTACATTGTTCAGACTCCACACATGATGCACGAGCTTCTGGCAACGGGGTTGAAGGACGCAGCCCACTGCCTGAGCATACCATTTTACGACACCGGAAAATACGCGGGACAGCATACTCCGTTTGACCAAAGACCGACAGATGATTTCGCATTCGTAAGTACCCCATCTCCCCAAAAAAACTACCCCACGTTGCTCGATGCATGGGAACATTTGCACTCGCTGGGCCATACACCCGGGCTGCATATAACCATCGATGAAACAGCTCCCGGCCTTCTTGCCAGGCTGGAAATCATGAAAAGCAAGGGCATAAAGGTGTACAACTACAGTTATATCGATCCCCGCGAATTGTACTTCAAATACAGGTACCTGGTATGCCCTTCCGTAATGGAAAGTTTCGGATTACCATTGATAGAATCGGTGGAAAGTGGCATGAAAGTGCTTGCCCCGGATTTGCCCTATGTATATGATGTAATCAAGCCCAGCCTTACTTTCGACCCTTGGAACAAGGCCTCGATAGCCGATGCAGTATTGACTGCATTAGGTAAAGAAATTCCTTTTCCTGAGATCGTTACCAGGAATGAAGTTGACAAACTCGTGGAACTGCTTGCTCACTGACATTAGAACGAGATTAAACAAAAAACCTGTGCAAACAATTGTTGCACAGGTTTTAGTATTACTTGGAGAGGAAGTAATTATATCTTCCAGTCGTCAACGTTCGAACCTTCGCTAACCTGTAGTGGCGTCGCAGACGATGTAGTTGTGGTATTTTCCGGACCATCTTCGTTCTCCTGATCATGATTGTAAGCATCAAAATCGAAGTCGGGCATCAGGTCGGTCTTTACGTAATTGATCGTTTCTGTGAGGGCGGCAAGGAACTTGTTAAAGTCTTCTTTATACAGGAACATTTTGTGCCTGTCATAACCATTGTCGTCAAAGCGTTTTTTGCTCTCCGTAATGGTTATAAAATAGTCGTTACCCCGTGTAGAACGGACATCAAAAAAATAGGTTCTTCGTTTTCCGGCTTTTATGCGCTTGCTGTATAAACTTTCATTCCGATTTTCGGGGCGGTTTTCACCACGATTTTCGTTAAAGCTTTTGTTTTCGTACGACACAAATCAAAGTTTAGTAGTGAGTAATTGTTTCACAAATTTAATAAAAGTAGGCAAGTATCCAAAATATTTTCTACTCAAGTGTACAAAGTTATATCAAATAGAGCGGGTATACGGGAATATATTGCTATATTGTTGGAATAATACTTCATTGAACTACAATAATGCAAAGAATCATCCTGTTTTTCATCGCAGTTTTTGCTTCATTGTTTAGCAGCGCACAGGTATCCGTTAACAACCCTGTTGATCCGGCTGACTCGGAGTTGGGGCGTGCGGTATCGTTTATGAGTGATTATCTGGGGGAATTTACCGGCGGTAAAAAATTCCTTCCTGATTTCAACAAGTACTGGCCTGAGCAAGACTGCAAAATGTTCAGGATACCAGATCAATTACTTTATGGAATTAATAGTTCAATACCCACCTATCTATTGGGTACACCCAAAATACTCCTGGTTAAACCCATTGGGGGATATGTTCAAATCAAAACCATGTTCAGCAGGATAGATTCTTCTGGTAACCAACTGGTCACTGCAATCACCAATCATTATATTGAGAGGGACGAAAAGGGCAGGTTACATTTCATAAGCCCCATGAAACTTGCCGCAGATAAGTGGGAAAGTACCACAATACGGAATGTTCGGTATTTTTTCCCGGTCTACCATCGGTTTGATAAGAAAAAGGCGGTTGAATTAGAGCGCAGGATCATATCCCTGGAGCAGGAATGGAACCTGCCGCCGATAAATATCCGTTATTATTTTGCCGATACCAAGGAAGAAATTGAGCATTACCGCGGGTTTGATTTCACAATTGCGATGGGCAACCGGGACAAACCGACGGGTATGAGCGACGGGATAGACAATATTGTATACTGTGGTGGCTGGGGCGAAAATTATTTTCATGAGGTAGTGCACCTGTACCTCAACCACCTCAACCCGAAGTCACCGCTGACGGAAGGACTGGCAGTATTTTATGGCGGTAGCCTGGGTCACGAACTCAAATGGCACATTAAGCGTCTGAACGAATATTTGCAATTGCATCCTGAAATAAATCTGAATAAACTCGACGACTTCTATTACATGGATAACTTTACCAACCCCGCCAGCGCAATTATGGGCATGCTTTGTCTGGCAACTTATGAAAAAGAGGGTGTTCAGGGGCTCCGGAGGATACTGGCCATACCATCTGTTGACGCCTTATTTGATCGGGAATATAAAGTTAAACCAGGCGAATGGGACAGGTTTCTCAGGAAAATGATTGCTGAGTTAAGTGAACAATTGTAAACACTGCTAACTCCGTGCTGCTTGCCTCTTCCAATGCCCGGGCAATTGGTTAAAAAGGCAAAACCCCGCGATTGCAGGGTGCGCTGGAATAAAGAATGTAAAAGGAAAACCTATTCGGCTTTCTTCTTTTTTGCAGTTTTCTTAGGAGCTTTTTCTTCTGGTACTTCCTCAGTTGTAGTTGTTTCCGGTGCCGCAACTTCAACGGGTGTGGCAACTAATTCAACCGGTGCTTCAACTGCTTCCTCAGCTACTGTTTCTTCTTCTTCTTTTTCAAAATGAAGGAGGTCATTTGACTGCAACAAATCATACCACTTCAACATTTTTTTCATGTCGCTGGCATAAACCCTGTCTTCGTCAAATTCAGGAAAAACACTTTTGAAATATCCGGTGATATCAGTTTTTGATGCCGTTTTATGATCAATAAGTGGAATTGTAGTTTCGTGTTCCTGCATTTTTTGAAATACATTTTGCAGGCGCACATTTTCTGCGATGGTATATACTTCTATACTTTCCAGCGGTGTAACATTATGTTGCCTCGCAGAAATGAATTTGGTAGTTTTATCGCCAATATTGCGAACTATAGCACCGTCACTTTTAGTGCTTAACAATTGGTAAAGTCCACTCAGACCGGTTACTGAAACTATTTCTTTATATTCCATATTTCTAATGTAAAGGGGTGCAAAAATAGAATATTTTTACGCCAAAACCTGATATTCCTTCCTTTTTTGGTATAATTGTTTTTCGCAGATAAGCAACAGCTAATGATATTTACACTAATGGAATAAAAACCGATGAAGTTTTTAATTTTTGATTAAAAAATTTTAGAAGAATTTTTGAAACCGGAATTTGTTGTCACTTTGAAATACTATTTTAATATAAAAACACGGCCAAATAGTTGTTTTTTGGAAATTTCAATTGCAGGTCCCTTGATTTTTAGATAATAATAGTTATATTTACCTGCATTGCATGGCATTACAAAGAAAAATATCACAAAAGTTCTCTCTTTTTGTCACCTCTGTAGCGTTCATTAGCGGATTTTTAGCGTTCACAGGGTACTGGTTCAAAATTCATTTGCTGACTGGGTTATCGGGGCAGACGTCCATGAACCCTGTTACTGCATTATGCCTTACCCTTTCGGGCGGTTGGCTTTTTTTCTACCAGATGCGCCCTAAAATAGCCCGAACGCTCCATATATATGTATTTTTAATTATTCTTATCTCCGGATGTTTCAAAATAATAGAGATTGCCGGGCTTTCAAATATCAATTTTGATAAGTGGCTATTTTTTGGGATTCTGAACAGCGAAGAGTATTTCAGGCCACTTGCGCCTAATTCGGCTCTACTGCTCATGTTGTGCGGAACAGTTGTCATGAACGTGTATCGTGAATCGCAGTCCAATAAATTGGTGAACGATGTTTTTAAGGTCACCGGTTTCCTGGTTTCGTACCTGGCCATAATAGGGTACATATACAAACTGGAATTTGTATATAAAATAGGTGAGTTCATCCCCATGGCTCTCAACTCTGCTATCGGTTACATGGCTTTTTTCACTGTCGCACTAATTGAGATGCCTCCAGGAGGATTCATGAAGGTAATTGGCTCGGGGCATGTGGGTGGGCGTATGGCACGGAGAGCGATACCGGTTATTCTGATAATACCATTGGTTTTTGGTTATTTGCGACTCGAAGGCGAAAAGGATGCATTGTTCGACCCTACTTACGGTACAGCACTGGAGACAGCTTTCATGGTGTTCCTTGTTCTCGTATTTGTTTTTATCTATGCGCGCCGGCTCAATCAGCAAGATAAGATAAGGAGCAATGCAGAGCTAATGATACTGGAGAGTGAACAAAAGTACCGAACTCTGGTCAATGCACTCCGCGAGGGGGTTGTCTACTACGACAGCAAGGGAATTATTTCGTTTTGTAATCAGAGTTTTTCTAAGCTGACAGGTTATAAAGAGGATGAAATAAAAGGCACGAGTATTTTCGATTTGTTTGCTCAGGAGGATCTTAAAGAAAAATACAGGCAAAGGCTGGAGAACGGCGGACTGGAAATTTCAGATGTTTTTGAGGAAAATATCAAAACCAGCGACGGTAATAATATTTGGGTTTCCATTTCAGCCAGCCCTGTTTATAATGATAGCGGAGATCTTATTGCAGCCCTTTCGACTGTAGTAGATATTACCGAACGTAAAAAGCAGATAGAAGATATTGAGGCCTTCAGTGCGTCAGCAGCACACGACTTGAATGCCCCATTGGCGAGAATTGAAATGATAGCTCTTTTGTTAATTGATAGCGCTGAAGGGCAACTGGACGAAGACAACGTAGAATTACTCACTGCTATTGCAGGAATTACAGCCAATATGCGGGGGCTGCTAAAAGACTTGCTGCAATTTTCTAAGCTGGGTATTACCGGCAATGTAAAAGGCTATGTCCCTGCAACCGAAATGGTTAAGGAGGTTGTTGAAGCATGCAGAGATTTTAACCCCGTTGCTGAAGTGGTGATCAGGCATTTACCAGTGGTATATGCAGATAGATCTATGTTGAAACAGGTATTTACGAACCTTATCTCAAACGCATTGAAGTACTCCTCTAAAAAGGACAAGCCAAGAGTGGAGATAGGCTGTTTTGAAGAGAGCGGCAAGATGGTGATTTATGTCCGTGACAACGGTGCTGGCTTCGATATGGCCGACGCGTCAAAACTGTTCGCGGCATTCCAGCGCCTGCATGTGGAATTTGAAGGTAATGGTATGGGGCTCCCCATAGTAAAACGCATTATAGAAAAGCATGGCGGAAAAATTTGGGCCATGAGCAAGCCCAATGAGGGGGCTACATTCTATTTTACACTGAACTAATTATGCTGCCGTTAGTGAAAAAAATCGACCGTTCGTTCCTTTTCTTTAGGATATGATTTAATTTGAATGTACGTTGTGGCATATTGGTCTTTATTTTCAGGCAATACATCATCCCGATGAAGCAAATTATACTCACGTTCCTTATGCTGGCAGCTGCCATTGCAGCAAAAGGCCAATGCACCCCCGGAGCCATCAGTGGTTTATCCTCTTTGTGTCTTCGTGATTCCACAGTACTGAGTGACACTACGGCAGGGGGTGTATGGACCAGCAGCAGTCCCACAATTGCAACCATAAATGCTACTACCGGAAAGGTAAAGGCGAGAGACACCGGAATGGCAGTTATTTCCTATACAGTTTGCGGCAGCACTACGGTAACATTTAGTCTTACGGTTAGACCATTGCCTGATGCTGGAGTGATAGTGGGACCAAATGCCGTGTGCGAAGGGAGTGTAATTTTCCTTGCAAGTACAGGTAGTACTGGAGGTACGTGGTCTAGTAGCAGCAGTAGCAGGGCTACAGTTGATCATACAGGTATGGTCCTTGGCCTTGCAGGAGGGGTAACCAATATTCACTATACCGTTACTAATTCCTATGGGTGCGTTGCAGATACGTCCAAAACTATAATTGTCAATTTTGCGGCCGA
>CANCOG010000071.1 GCA_947379685.1 Flavipsychrobacter stenotrophus
CCGATGAAGTTAGTGCCGCCGTGGTAAATATAGTCTGCGCCATGCCCGAGGTCGAAGTAAACTATGTTTACAGATATTATTTTCTTTATTTTCCCATAGAGCATTCCTGCATCCATGTTATCGATCACTAGTTTAGACGTACCAAAAAGCATGCGCATCAGGTAGTCCTGCATGTAGTCGCTTTGTACTTCAATAAGGATCAGCTCGCCTTTTTCGTTTTGTACCAGTAAGTATACGCGGTTAGCTTTATTGTCGGCAGCTTCCTTATTGCTTTCACTTTCGAATATACTTTCAATTTTTACATCTTCTGCCAGCAATTCACTCAAAAAACCTTCCAGGATGCCAAAGTTGGCTTTGTTGCGCAATAGCCGTTTTATAGCCCAGTCGAACCGGATGGTATTTCTCATGATAACAGATGTTGTAAAATGCAAAAGTAAGCAAAATGAGGGACGGAATACAGGGTGGATCAAGCGTATTCATTTCAACGGGGGTAATCAGAAAATAAAATTTACTTTTATAGCCTATCTGTAATTGTCATATGATTCAATCTGTGAAGAAAGTACTTTTTGGTTTATCAATGGTTTTGGCAGCCCAGGTACAGGGGCAGAACCTTATTAAATATGTAGATCCCTTTATAGGTACAGGAGGCCATGGCCATACGTACCCTGGTGCAACTGTGCCGTTTGGTATGGTCCAGCTGAGCCCCGATAACGGAGATGAGGGCTGGGACTGGTGTAGCGGATATAATTATAGCAGTAAAACAATAGCTGGCTTTAGCCACTTGCACCTGAGCGGCACGGGTTGCGGTGACTGGACTGACATCTCTGTGATGCCCAATAATGGGTTGATTGATGACACTTTCCGATATTTTAAGGTGCCTTTCGATCATAAAAATGAACATGCCTCTCCTGGTTATTACAGCGTGTTGCTGGATAACGGTATAAAGGCTTCTTTTACCGCGACCGAGCGTTGCGGGTTTCACCAATATGTTTTCCCTAAGGACAGCAAGCCTGTGTTGCGGTTTCAGCTGAATTATATGATCAACTGGGATAGTACAGTAAAATCGAGGATTTATCTGGAGAATGATTCTACTATAGTTGGTTACCGTTACTCCTATGGCTGGGCCAATGTGCAGCGGATCTATTTCGCGGCAAGGCTTTCGAGACCTGTAAAAAAGTTTCACCTCTATAATTCAGATACCCATGAAGAGTTGAACCAGGCTGATGAAAACGGCCGCGCGTACAATGGTGAGATTGAACTGTCGGATCTGGATGGTAAGCCACTACTGATGAAGGTGGGCTTATCGTCAGTGAGTAGCGACAAGGCGATTGAAGCAATAGGGGAGATAAGGGGTTGGAGTTTTGAACAGTGCAAGAAGGGTGCTGAGGCAAAGTGGGAGACAGAACTGGAAAAGATGCAGGTAAAGACGGCGGTTACCGGTAAGGTGGATACTGCTGGTGATCACTTGAAAAGGATATTTTATACTGCACTTTATCATACCTGCCTGGCACCGGTGCTTTATTCTGATATTGATGGAAAGTACCAGAACTCAAAGGGAAATGTACGGAGCATGCAAAAAGGGCAGCGCTATACAGTATTTTCTTTGTGGGATACCTTCAGGGGGCTGAACCCTTTATTTACACTCACGCAGCCTGAGCGTAACATAGATATACTGAACAGTATGCTGGCGTTTTATGATGAAAACGGACTGTTGCCGGTTTGGGACCTGAGTACTTTTGAAACCAACTGTATGAGCGGTTATCATGCTGTGCCTGTATTGGCCGATGCGGTACTCAAAAACACGCCGGGAGTTGATGCCCAGCGGGTTTATGAGGCAATGCTGAAGAGTGCTAACCAGAAGGATCGCGGAACGCAGGACTATATTAAGTACGGGTATCTGCCATCGGATAAAGGATCGTTTAGTGTTACGCTCACTGTAGAGTACGCTTATGACGATTGGTGTATAGCGCGGGTGGCTAAGAAATTGGGCAAGACAGATGACTACAATACTTTTATGAAGCGGGCGGCTTCCTGGAAGCAACTGTTCGACCATCAAATCGGGTTTATGCGTGGAAAGAAAGCTGACGGGACCTGGGTAAAGCCATTTGATCCTTTCCTGGCTTCAACCGACTGGAAGACTTCTATGTATGAGGAAGGTAATGCGTGGCAATATACTTTTTTCGTTCCTCATGATGTGAGGGGGCTGGCTGCCGAGTTTGGTGGTAATGATGCGTTTATTAATAAGCTGGATTCCCTGTTTACGGTTAGTTCGGCAGTTTCGGGAGAATCGGCTCCGCCTGATATGAGCGGCCTAATTGGGCAGTACGCCCATGGGAACGAGCCTAGCCACCATATCGCTTACATGTACAGTTTTGTGGGCAAGCCCTGGAAGACGCAGGAGCGTGTGCGCAATATTATTGAGACCATGTATCATGATAACAATGATGGATACGCGGGTAATGAAGATTGCGGCCAAATGAGCGCGTGGGCGGTATGGAGTATGGCCGGAATGTTTCCTGCCAATCCTGCTAATGGAGAGTATGTGTTTGGAAGCCCGGTATTCAGCGAGGTTAGCCTGAAGGTTGCAGGTAACAAACACATGGTCGTAAAGGCGAAGAATAACAGCAAGGAGAACATTTACATCCAGAGCATAACACTTAATGGCAAACCATATTCAAAGTCATTCATTACCCATGCTGAATTGCAAAAGGGTGGTGTGCTGGAAATGGTGATGGGGCCTCAGCCTAACAAACAGTTTGGCGCTGATGCGGGTTGCTGGCCAAGTGGGGTGGAGTGATGGTGTTTGTAATTTCGCAACAACCTGTTGCGAAATTGGAGGAAGTAATAAATAATGATTCATCTTCAATTGTGCAACACGCTGTTGTGCAATTGTGGGAAATAATAAATATTTATTAAAGTGCAATTATCCCAGCCTGTTGTACAATTGGAGGGGTTAAACTGCTTTTGACTGATTCTGGTTCATAATTCGAAGAATTTAAGACGATCTGCAAGTTTCTGGAATTTTGCCTGAGCTTTAGTCGGGAAATGATTGACGCAAGTCGGCAATCTTTCCACCCTTCTGCAATATTTTCTAAAAAAGAAGCACCTTTGCACTACATTTTTTGCAGATCAATAATATACGTTGAAATATGATCATTTTCGGGGCAAGTGGACATGGGAAGGTGATACTGGAGATATTGGAAAGCAATAATGATACGGATATCCACGTTTGGGATGATGCGGAGAAGCCGCCGGTGTGGGAATACCCTGTTGAGCGACCGTTACCAGCCGGTGAGCCTGTTCCGGGAAAACTGGTGATCAGTATTGGTGTAAATGCTACCCGGAAGAAGGTTGCAGAGCGTTTTAAGGATTCAGCTTCATTTGGAACAGCAATTCATGCAGATGCCTACCTTTCAAAAAGGGCAACTGTAGGTGAAGGAACTGTAGTAATGGCCGGCGTAAGGGTAAATGCTGATGCCAGGATTGGGAAACATTGTATTGTTAATACATGTGCTTCAATTGATCACGAGTGTGTGCTCGAAGATTACGTACATATTTCACCAAATGCTACACTAAGCGGGGACGTGAAAGTAGGTGAGGGTACACATATAGGTGCCGGTGCTACCGTGATCCAGTGCATAAAAATAGGCAAATGGTGCACCATAGGTGCGGGTGCGGTTGTGATCAATGATATTCCGGATTATGCTACTGCGGTTGGTAGTCCGGCAAAAGTAATAAAAATTAAAAATATATAAAATATGAATGCAAAAATCTGGCTATCATCGCCGCATATGGGTGGCAGGGAACAGACCTTTGTTCAGGAAGCGTTTGATACAAACTGGGTAGCTCCACTGGGGCCAAATGTGAATGGTTTTGAACAAGATCTTTCTTTGTTCCTGGGTGGCGACTACCATGTTGCAGCTTTGAGTTCGGGTACAGCTGGTTTGCACCTTGGTTTAGTATTGCTGGGTGTTAAGGCAGGTGATGAAGTTATTTGCCAGAGCATGACGTTCTCGGCATCTGCCAACCCGATAGCTTATGTAGGTGCGACACCAGTGTTTGTGGATAGCGAAACCGATACATGGAATATGTCGCCCGAATTACTGGAGCAAGCTATACAAAGCAGAATTGCAGCGGGCGTGAAGCCAAAGGCAATTATTCCGGTTCACCTGTACGGTATGCCGGCCAAGATGAATGAGATAATGGGTATTGCCCGGAAGTACGAAATACCTGTGCTTGAAGACGCTGCAGAAGGTTTAGGCTCCTCTATCAATGGAAAGATGTGTGGTACGTTCGGCGATCTCGGAGTTTTATCGTTCAACGGGAATAAGATCATCACTACTTCGGGTGGTGGCGCACTGGTTGCAAAGGATGCCGAAATTATTAAAGAAGCCCGCTTCCTGAGTACACAGGCCAGGGATGAGGCTCCGCATTACCAGCATTCTAAAATTGGTTATAACTACCGCATCAGTAATCTGTGCGCTGGCGTAGGCAGGGGCCAGATGGAAGTGCTGGCGGACAGGGTTAAGCAACGCAGGGATAATTTCAACTTATACTATAACAGATATAGCAGCAAGAAGGGCATCCATTTTGTTACTGAACCAACGGGCTATTTTAGTAACAGGTGGTTGACCACGCTACTTATAGATCCAGCAGTTGCAGGGTTTACACGCGAAGACCTTCGCCTGGCTTTGGAAAAGGATAATATTGAGTCACGCCCATTATGGAAGCCTATGCACCTGCAACCCATTTTTGCCGGAAGTGAATTCTTTGGTAATGGAACCAGCGAAATGCTGTTCGCCAATGGACTTTGTTTGCCGTCCGGGTCTAATCTGGTGCAAGCTGACTTTGACCGAATCTTTGCGATTATGGATACGATGTTGAAATAGTGTAGTTAGCGAGCGCAATTATCAGCCAATAGCTTATCTGAAAAGTGCTAAAAAAATAAATGTAATGAATTGACTGCCTGAGATATATGCTCAGGCAGTTTGCTTTTATAGCAGTTCCGGCCCTGTAGTGCCCTTGGGTGCGCGTGGTTTTTACTCTTTTTTTACCCTGGCAATGCCACTTTCCATTTCGCTGCAAATGCCAAAGGTTTTGCGGTGGTAGGGGGAGTTACCCAGCTTTTTTATCTGTTCGCGATGCGATGCCGTCCCATATCCCTTGTTTTCATTCCAGCCATATTGGGGGAATTCCTCGTGGATCTTATACATGTATTCATCCCTATGCGTTTTGGCAAGGATGCTGGCAGCGGCTATTGAGGCGTATTTTTCATCGCCCTTTACGATGCACTTGTGCACCAAGCCAAAGTAGGGAGGGAAAATGTGTCCATCAATTAATAGTAGGTCGGGGTGGGTAGTTAGCTTGCCAATTGCAACATGCATTGCCTTGAATGAAGCCTTCAGGATGTTGATCTGATCTATTTCTATGTGATCGCTCATTGCGACTGCCCAGGAGATCGCCTCCTTTTCAATTATGGGTCTGAGTTCGTTGCGGTGCTCTTCAGTTACCTGCTTGCTGTCGTTTAATAAAGGATGGTAGAATCCTTCAGGAAGTATGACTGATGCTGCGAACACAGGCCCGGCAAGACACCCTCTACCGGCTTCATCGCAGCCGGCCTCGATTATCCCTTTTGTGTAGCAGGCTTCAAGCATGTTTAAGAGTCGTAAGTCGTAAATGGGTCAGTCGTAAGTCAAAGGTAGTAAGTAGCAGGCAGATAGCAGCGGATGCAAAATTGGGTTTATGTTTAGATAAAGGACGCTTAATTGGTTGCCCCTGTTATTATATTTTTTGCTGTGTGGCATAATTCTTTTAGGTTTGGATAGATATTGTATCGCTGTAAAGCCGGAATCATGTCAGATTCGACGGTGGATAGCATAAAATCAACTCATGCAGCCAATAAAACTTCCTTTTTACGCGCGCCTCGCGCTTATTTTAATATCATTTGTTTTAGTAGTGTTAATACTAGAGCAGGCTCGCGATATTTTCATTCCTCTCGTATTTGGGCTGCTCATCTCTATTTTGTTGTATCCGCTCAATAAGTTCCTGGAGCAAAAGTTGAAGTTTGGGCGTTCGCTTTCAGCGATTTCCTGTATTTTAATTTTCATTACATTACTTGTTGCTTTTTTTTACTTCCTGACCATTCAGATCGTCAATTTTTCGCATGACTTTCCAGACCTTAAATTGAGGTTTCATCACATTTTTAACGACCTGCATCACTGGTTTTCTTATAAAATGCATATTGATAGTGCGCAGCAGACCGACTATATTAATAAATCGGTAAATGGCATGATGGAAACAGCAGCAAAATCGGTCAGTAATTTATTTCTGTCATTGACCAGCATTTTATTACTTGCTGTTTTTGTGTTCATTTTTACATTTTTCATGCTGTATCACAGGCGGTTGCTGATGCGGTTTATGCTGAAACTGTTTAAGGAAGAGCACGAGACTAAGGTAACTGAGGTTATTATGGAAACTAAGTCGATGATGAATAGTTATGTTGTGGGATTGCTCATTGAAATGGTAATAATGAGTGTAGCCAACAGTACATTATTGCTCATTATTGGTGTGCAATACGCCGTCTTGCTTGGGGTTGTGGCAGCGGTACTCAATATCATACCATATATCGGCATCTATACTTCTATTGTTTTTATCATGTTTGTAACATTTGCAAACAGTACGGGCAATCTGGCGCTTGAGGCGGGCATTGGTTTGTTTATTCTCCATTTTCTTGATTCTAACATTCTTATGCCCAAGATAGTTGGGGCACGGGTGAAAATGAACCCTTTTATTACGATCATTGCAGTTATAACGGGAGAGTTTTTATGGGGCATACCGGGTATGTTTCTGTTCATACCAATAATAGGAATAACCAAGTTAATTTGCGAAAGAGTAGAAGGGCTTGAGGCCTGGGGATTACTGATAGGTGTAGATGAAGCGGAAAAGAAACCCGCCAAGAAAATTAAGCTCGCCGACACGGTAGTTGCAGAGCCAACTGCCAAGGAATAACCCTTCCCAATACTTTGGAAGCCTGTGGTATTAATTCAACGGCGTTGCATATTTGCAATCTGTATAATTTTAATTGATTGGCTGTTAAGGAAATACAACATATTCCCTTTGTGGGGGGAATAGATCATTTAAGGTGCATTAAATTAAAATAGGGTTAATGTGCTTTGTAGAAAATTATTTTTATATTGCAATCAGATAGCGGATTTATATTTTTGGAATGACAAATAAGGAAAAGAGATAAACCGCGCTTTTAAAATAAGTTGCGAGTTATTAACTTGACGCCGGCAATTGATTGATGAACAAAACCCGATTTTTCTTCTTTATTGTTTTGGTCGTTTTGGGACTTGTTCCAACAAAAAGTTATAGCCAGAATTTTGATTATAAAGAGAATGCGGTATATGTATATAATTTTGTAAAATATACAAACTGGGCCCCCAGGAAATCTAGTATACAAATTGGCATTATCGGCAATAGCCCTGTAGAGGATGCACTTAAAAATCTTGTTGCCCAAAAGAGAAACGGAAGCCCGACGCTTTCGGTAAGGAATATCTCTGTCAATGAATCAAAAAATGTTGATGTGCTCATCGTGTCTAAGTCGGAAACTGACCAGATAAAGAAAATAGCCGCCATCACCGCCAACTTACCCATACTTGTTATTGCAGAAAAGGAAAACATGAGCCGATTTGGCGTGTGTATTTCTTTTTTTATTGATGAGGATAATAATTATAAAACGCAGTACCAGTTAAGTCTTAGAAATTGTAAACAAAGAAAATTATCAGTGAGTGAGCAAATTCAAAATAACGCTGTATTAATCAGGTAATTTATGAATAGAATATTTATTTTTTTAATGTCTCTGTTGTTGGTTCACGTTTCATTTGGTCAAGAAAATGAAACGAAGCCGGCATTGGATACAGCTGATCTATCGAACTTATCAATTGAGGAGCTATCGAAACTGAAATCGAGGTATGTTGCTACGGATATGGAGAAATCAATAATTCAGGCAATTGGCGCGGCATCGCATAAGCCGTTGCCGCTACGGAAAACTCCGTCAATTGTATCTGTAATAATGGAAGATGAAATTGAGAAAAGTGGTGCCAGAGATTTTATTGACTTACTCAAGTTGATACCAGGGGTAGAGCTAAACGTTGATGTTGAAGGGGTTGTAGCACTTTCTTTCAGGGGGATGTGGGCCAACGAAGGGAATATTCTGTTACAGATTGATGGGCAGGAAGTGAATGAAACTGCTTTTGCCGGTCTTCAGTTTGGAAATCATTATCCAATAACGCAGATCAAGAAGATCGAGATCATCAGGGGGCCGGGGTCGGCTATTTACGGAGGGTTTGCAGAATATGCCGTTATTAATGTTGTTACCAAGTGCGGCAAGGAAATAGACGGAATAACAGGCAATCTGCTGGCGGGTCAGACCGGCAATGGGTTTGCACATCAGAATGTTTCCGTTGCAGCGGGCCGGAAGGTCAATGACTTTAGCTATAGTATTCATGCACTGGCAGGCAGAGGGCAAAGAAGCACAGATATTTACCGTGATGTGCATGACAAGACATACGACATGAATGGGAACTCAAGCATCCGTAACGGATTTCTTGATGTGAAGCTGGCATACAACAATCTTTCTTTTCTATTTATCTATGACAACTACGCGACTGAAATCCGCGATGGGTATGTTGGTGCACTCACTAAAACATATCCCTGCAACTTTACCAGCTATATGTCGGAGGTTAAATACAAAAAGGAATGGAGCCCGAAATTCCAATTTCAGACAAAATTAAGCTGGAAGCGTACGCTGCCATGGGAATTTGAAGGGCAACCCGCCCCAATTGATTCGTCTTATGGTCATTACAAAATCATAGCTGATCGCTATCGGGCCAATGTGAATGTGTCATGGGATCCGGTCAGCTGGCTTAACGGAGTAGCCGGCGTAGAAGGTTTGTTAGATAACGCCTACAAGCCTGACGGGCAATTATTTAAGGCGGATAGCACGGCCAGGGTAAATTATTTCAATTATGCTCCGTTTATACAGCTCCTCATGAAAACAAGATTTGCCAACGTTACCCTTGGTGCCCGGTATGACGTGAGCTCCGCATTTGGCAGTGCGTTTAACCCACGTTTGGGTATAACAAGGAAGTTTGGACGGTTTAACTTTAAGCTGTTGTACGCTGCTTCATTCAGGGCTCCTTCCATTGAAGATATTCAATACAGTTTGAATAAAGTAATGCTCAATCCGGAACAATCAAAAACACTGGAGTTTGAGACCAGCGTTAAGTTAACAAAAGACATGTTCCTTTCTGTGAATATATTTGACGTTACAACAAAGAATGCCATTCGATATTTCGTAAGGATGGATTCGTCAAACAATGGAGATCCAAACGGATATAGGAACACAAGGAATGTAATTGGTAGCCAGGGCGTTGAGTTTGAATACAAGTACAAATCGTCATTCGGGTTTATCAATTTTCTGTATTCGTATTACACTATTGGAAACAAGAAGTGTGATAGCGCTAATGCAGTAGTTGCAAATAGAAATTCCACGCTCGGTATTGCACAAAGCAAATTTACCTTTATGGCCAGCATAAATGCAGGAAAGTACCTTTTTATAACTCCTTCGGTGAATTTTTTGGGTAAAAGGTATGGATATACGCATGTTGACGGTTTGGGAAATGCGATACTAAGTGTTTTTCAGCCGCAAATGACATTTAATTTATATGCCGGTTGTGAGCGACTTTTGAAGAATGCGTCATTCGGAGTGGGGGTAAACAACATTACAGATGAGAGGATTGTTTATCTGCAGGCATATAACAGTATGCATGCACCGTTGCCGGGGCTAGGCAGAGAATTTTATTTGAAGTTAAATTACAATTTTCCTTTTCATAGTAAAAGCAAGAGCGATTAAATGAAGCAAGGGATTGCACGGAAATTAGCTGCGACTTACCTTACCATAATAATAGCCACTATTATTAGTGGTGCATTTTGCTTGTACGTACTTAACAAAAATCAACGGGCAAGTTCAGAAATGAGGTATGTGACACTCCCGTCGCTGGAATATCTCAAGGAAATGAAGGTTTTGCACCAGGAGGTAAAAAAGTTGGCTAATACATGGGTGTTCATAACAAATGTCCGTGATCAGGAGCGGTTATTGACTATTGTCAATAATGAATACCCGCAATTATTAGAAAAGCTGAGTACAAGTGCTGGTAAATGGACGGACGATGATGAGAAATTTTTATTTGGCAGCATAACTACTACTTGTAATCGCATTATAGACAGCGTGCACAAGATCACAGTGTTGCTGAATAGCCCGGAAACATATACCAATGACCAACTGGTTGACCAGGCCGCTTCTATTAACTCGCAGGCTGGCAAGCTAATTGGGATAAACGACAAATTGTTTGACCAACTTATAGACACCAAGGAACAAAACCTTGAGTCCCAGCAAAATTCGATTGGCAAATTGATGAACCTGCTTTACCTCATTATTGCTTTGACCATAGTGATAGTGGGCAGTGTTAGTTTCTTTTCCATGCGTTTTTCGAAAAAGAACATTGTGAGCCCCCTACTTGAACTGAATCATGTTATTATGAGCATGGCTGTAGGCAAAGTTGTCGCTATAGAAGAAATTGACCGGGACGACGAGATAGGGCAAATGCACAATGCAATAACTAAAATGATCAGTGGCATTATCCAAAAGGTGAATTTTAGTGAGCAGATAGGAAAAGGGAATTACGATGTTGATTTTAAATTGTTATCAGCCAACGATAAGCTTGGCACTGCGTTGCTCACCATGCGCGATGACCTAAGGAGGTCTACGGAATCGCTGATAGAGCAGGATAGGCGGTTGATTGAGGCGCAAAAAATAGCGAGGGTAGGTAATTTTTATAGTGTTCTGGCAGAAAGGGTGTTTCAGAGTTCTCCAACTTTCGATGAGATTTTGGGTATCGATGATACATTTGAAAAGACAAACGAGAACTGGGTTTCGCTGATAACACCTGAATTTAAGTCGGTCGTGAAGGAAAAAGGCGAGGAAGCATTCAAAAGCAAGTCACGTTTTCTGGCTAGTTATATTATTAACCGGTATAAAACCCAGGAAGAGCGCTGGGTAAGTGTGATTGGCGAATTTACGTATGATGCCGGGGGTAATATTGTAACCATGTTTGGTACTCTACAGGACATAACTGAGAGTAAGGCCTTAGAGATAGAGCTCAACAAATCTTATAATGTGGCTACCGAACAAAACCGCAGGCTACTGAATTTTTCCTACATCGTTTCCCATAATTTGAGGATGCATGCGGTAAATATTGAAAGCCTGCTCAGTTTGCTCGATGAATCGGAGTCGGAAGAAGAAAGCAAGGAAGTACTTGAATTGCTTCATAAAGCTTCCCGTCATCTGGATGAAACATTGCACAATCTGAATGAAGTTGTAGCCATGCAAAATGCGCTGAATCTGGAAATAGGGCCACAGGTTTTAAAGGATCATATAGACCATGCTATTGGCATAATGCAGTCCCAAATTGAACACAAGCACGCCCTGGTAGTTAATAACGTAAAAGAAAAGGTTATAGTTAATTATAACCCGGCGTACCTTGACAGTATTATTCTTAACTTTATCTCAAATGCAATAAAGTACAGCCACCCTGACAGGCAGCCCATGGTAACTATTGATTGTTTTCGTGAGCATCAGAACATGACGAAAAGCAAGTGGATCCTGCAGATCTCGGACAATGGGCTTGGCATAGATATGAAGCGTCACGGGCACAAATTATTTGGTATGTACAAGACCTTTCATGGTAACAAGGATGCGAAAGGGATGGGCCTTTTCATGACAAAATACCAGATCGAAGCCATGGGTGGAGATGTGGAAGTTGAAAGCGAATCAGGTAAGGGTACTACGTTCAGGATTTATATAAAGTAGGAGATATGGAGAAGATATTTATAATAGACGATGATGAAATGTACCAGATGGTACTCAGGAGAACTATCGGAAAGATAAATAAGGGAATTGAGATATGCAGCTACTGGGATGGTGAAGAAGCGTTGAATGCGGTTATGAATATGTTTGAAAACAATGAAAAAAAGCCTGACCTTGTTTTTTTAGATATCAATATGCCTGTGCTGGACGGGTGGCAGTTTCTGGAAGAATTGGAAAAATACAAGCCAGATGTGCGGGAGCATTTGAATATTTACATGATCAGCACCTCTCTCGATTCAAATGACCGTCAGAAAGCACTGCAAAACAAAAATGTAAAAGAATTACTCACCAAACCATTGTCTATACAGACATTGAAAGATTTGACCTGTGGGGGTGCCATGTAAAAAGTAAAAATGTAGTCATTTAACCGGCAAATTTCTACCGAACTCACCGCCGGGCTTCTCTACAGCGAAAGATCGAGGAAATAAAAGCCGGTGTCCCATGCTGAGTCTCCATTGGCAGACAAGTATTGTTTATGAACTATCTCGCCGGTTTTTACAGCAATTGGGGAATGGAAAAACGGCGCATCATAAACAAAGGAATGATATTCACCGTTTTCGCCACAAGGGTCTACGCCGGCGGGGAGATCTTGGAGGAGATCAGCGTTAATTTCGCGGCCCAGAAGTTCTTTTCCCAGGTGATTATCGCTGACACAAACAATTATTGCCTTAATACCCACTTGCTCCACTTCTGCTACCAGTGACCTGGTGTCCATATTCCACAATGGGAAAACTGCCTGCATGTTTATTTGAGCAAGTTGCTGTTCGCGGTAGGTTTTCAGGTCTTCCAGGAAAATATCTCCGAATGCTGCTGCGGTTATATCCTCTGAAGCAAATTGTTGCATTGCGGTGCGCATGGCATCTTTGTACAAATTGTCATCGGGACTGGCGGGCAATTTCACTTTTTTTAAAGGAAGCTTCATTCGGTCTGCTTGCAAGTCCAGAAGTTGTTCCCTGGTGCCATGCATAAAAACCCTTTCATATTCCTGGCTGAGTGTCGTGAGTAATTGGGTTACTTTGTAGCCTGACTGGTTTGACAATTTATGATATGCCAGAGCGGCATCTTTTCCTGAGCTCCAGTTCAGAACGGTGTTTATTGAAGTTGACGATGACATGTTGATGTAAGTACCAGATTTAACCTTCGATGGAATAAATGAGCTCGTAAAACTAAGGTTGTTTTTATTTTTTTATTATTTACTGTAACGGAACTTTGAATTTTTCGGGAAAAACATCTATTTTACCCCGCCCTTAAAAAGGCTAATGATATTATGATAGTAGGTGTATTGAAAGAACATGCCCCGGAAACGCGTGTATCACTGGTGCCAGAGGTTGTTGCTGCCCTTGTAAAAATGAGTGTTGTAGTATGGATTGAGCAGGGTGCGGGCGTTACTGCCTTTTACAGCGACCAGTCTTATATTGA